>NZ_CP022314.1:3445719-3676576 GCF_003352915.1 Arthrobacter sp. PM3
ACCGCAGGCACCGGCCCATGGTCGAACGGTCCATCGCCTGGCTCACCCGGGGCAACCGGCGCGTTCCCCATCGCGGCACCAGCCGAAACAACGCCTGGCTGCAGCTACGGATCGCCGGGCTGAACCTCCGCAGGCTCCTGAAGCTCGGACTCACCAGCGAACACGGATCCTGGGCCATCGCGTGAGGGCCGCCCCAAGGCCCTGGAAAGACCCGGAGGGCCCCTCGGCACCAGGCCTCCGCCCCAAACCGACAACTGACCACCCAACGGAATCCGAACCGGCCACCCGCACACGCCCGANGGGCCGGGCAAAGCGCTCACGCGCCCGCCCGACCCCTCTTAAAAGCGATTAGTTCAGCAGTCTCCTAGCGCCCGGCGGCGCCGAACGGGTGCTGCCCCAGAACCGTACGTTAGTCCGGGCGCCGCATATGGGGATGGAGCTGCGCCCCCACTTTCGACCGTTTTTGTACTTACAATTAATTGTTGGCCTCCGTGGCATCCACGTCGCGGAGGCGACCAATAAGGAGGATCATCATGGGCTTGGGTGACAAGATCCACAACGCCGCCGAGAAACTCCACGGCAAGGGCCAGGAAGCCGCCGGAAAAGCCACCGGCAACGACCGGCTGAAGGCCGAGGGCAAAGGCCACCAGATCAAAGCCGACCTGAAGCAGGCCGGCGAAAAAGTCAAAGACGCCTTCAAAAAACACTGACACGCGGCCCGTCCGGGGGCGGAGGTCCGGTCCGACGGAGCGCACCTCCGCCCAGGCCTCGCAACATATCGCTTCTACCGGCCGACGATTCTTGTCCGGAACCTGGGTTTTCATTTTCAGGGCTTCAAGAACAACCACCGGGTCCCCGGCCCAGACCTCGGCGCCGGTCCTACCAGCCACTTCACCACGGTGCCAGCCATGTCGGCACGCAGCTCCCCGGGTCGGCGGCGGCGGGACCGCCGTCGGTGAGGTCCAGGTTGAGGGCCGCAGCCGCGTCGGTCAGGTGGTGTTGTTTCGTGGCTCCGAGGATGGGGGCGTCCACGACCGTGTTCGTCAGGACCCGCGCGTTCGCGACCTGCGCCGTTGAGACGCCCGTGCTTCGGCGATGTGCTGGATTGCGTCACTAGTGCCCCGGTCGCTGTCGAGCCGGAACGGGTTCATGTTGACGTCGGAGTGGGCCTTGGCCCGGTCGGGCTGTTCTCACCCCAGGGGCGGGCGATAGGCCCGCAGGTTGGGTGCCCGGTCATTTCCAGGGGTGGCAGAGGCGCGTCTCGTGGCCGGCCCATCGGTCCGGCCGATAGGCCGTGGCCCACGCGTTCCTACCCGAGCGACCCCACCGCCAGGTGCTGGACCTGCCCGTCCACGAATGTGGCCAGTGCCTGCGCGGCAGCGAGGTCGTCCGGGGCAACCGACAACGGGTCGACGTCGAACACCGTGAAATCCGCACGCTTGCCTACGGTGATCGACCCGGAATGGGCCCACTCTCCCGCGGCCTTGGCGGCGTGGGAGGTGTAGCCTTCCAGCGCCTGCCGTGCCGTGAGGGCCTGACCCGGAACGATCGGCTGTTCGCCCCGGTGGCCTGCCCGCCGTCGTAGTTGCGCGTCCGCCAGGATGGGCAGCGGTTCGAACGGGGCAATCGGCCAGTCGGAGCCCAGCCCCAGGGTGCCTCCGGCCGTACGGAGATCCGCGCACCGCCAGGCGTTGTTCGCCCGGTCCGTTCCGAGCCGGGTGGACCAGTTGTCGGTATGGTCGGCGCGGGAGTAGTGGGTGCAGTGCGTCGGCTGCATGCTGGCCACCAGCCCCGAGCGTGAGAACCGCCCGATGAGGGCGTCCGGGACGGTTTCGAGGTGTTCGATCCGGTGCACGGCCTCCGGCGCCGCTGACCGCGTTGCGGGAGGCAGAGACTCGAAAGCGTCCAGAACGGCCGCCACGCCGGCGTCGCCGATCGCGTGGGTAGCGGTGGGAATGCCGCGGCCGGCGAAGTAGCGCACCGCCGCCGCGTACTCCTCAGGGCGCGGCCAGAAGGGGGCCTCCGATTCCCCGTAGGTGTCGGGCTCAAACAGCCAGGCCGTGCCGTTGTCCACCGTCCCGTCAACGAACAGCTTGATGCCGGCCACCCCCCAGCGCTTTCCGCCCAGCCCGATCTGTTCCGCAAGTCGGTGCCAGTCGTCCTCGCCGCTGCCGGGCATGCACCATGGCGAGATCCGCAGGCGCAGCGGGAGGCCGCCGTCCAGGTCATCTTCGAGGGCGCGGTAGAGTTCCAGTGAACCCTCCCCGCAGTCCATGACATGGGCACCTGTCAGCCCGGACCGCGCAAACTGTTGGAGGAGGTCCGCAAGCCTCGCCTTCCGCTCGTCGAAGGACTCCGCCGGCATCACCTGCGCAACGAGTTCGACGGCGGCGGCCTCCAGCAGGAGCCCCGTGGGCCTGCCGCTGCCGTCGCACACCACCTCGGAGGCCTGTTCGAAGGTCCGCGGCTCGGTGATCCCGGCGATCTCGAGGGCGCGGGAACTGGCCAGCGCGGAATGCCCGTCGAAGAGCCGGAGCAGGCACGGCCTGCCAGCGGCGGCATCGTCAATCAGCTCGCGTGTAGGGGCCGCGGTTCCGAACACGTTGGGGTCCAGGCCCCAGCCCCGCACCCAATCCCCAGGGGGCGTTGTCGCGGCTTCGGCGCGCAGCAGTGCGCGCACCCCGGCAAGGTCCCCGGCGCCGGACAAGTCGCAGCCGCGTGTCAGTTCCAGTCCCAACACAGGGTGCATGTGGCAGTCCACCAGGCCGGGGGTCAGCACCGATGCGCCGAAGTCGATGACTTCAGCTGCCGGCCAGGATTCGGCGTCGGAGCGGCTCCCGACGGCGGCAATCACGCCGTCCCGGACCGCCACCGCCTGCGGTCCAGGGCTGTCGGCGGCCCCGCTGTCCATGGTGTGGATGGTATCGGCGAGGATGATTACATCAGGATTCATGGGTTTCGAAGCTTCCAATCTGTGCGAAGGTACCGGGACGGTTGCGGCGCACCCAGCGGGCGGCCAGGAGTCCGGCGATGAAGACGAGGGGCGTCACCAGGATGAGGATCGTGTTGGTCAGCGTGTCAGCGAATGTGAGCAGTTCGATGTTCAGGCCGATCAGCAGCACCACGCCGAAGAGCAGGATGGCCGAGGCGAGGCTGAGCGGGACCATGAGCTTGTGCGTCGCCGCCGCGGGATTCCGGCGCAGGTACAGGAAAGCCGCAACCGAAACCAGGCCCTGGAGCCCCACGATGCCGAAGATGCCCGGCGTGTTCACCCAGATCAGCAGCTGCTGGTAGGGGTCGGCGCCCAGCAGGGCGCAAACGGTGATCACGACGGCGGCCAGGACTGTCTGCAGCTGGCCGGCCCGGTGCGGGGACTGGAACCGGCGGTGGGTCCGGCCGAGGAAGGCCGGGAGCACGCCGTCGCGGGCCAGCATGTACACGTAGCGGTTGATCGCGTTGTGGAAGGCCAGCTGCGACGCGTAGACGCTGGTGACGATCAGGAGATACATGACCACTTCGGCCCACGGGCCCACGTAGTGGTTGATGGTCTGGAAGAACATCCCGCCGGCCAGTTCACCGGCGGCTTCCACGGCGCGGTCTTCGCCGAAGGCCTGGACCACGGTCCAGACAATGAAGGCGTAGAAGACAGACATGAAGCCGACGGCGATGTACATGGCCCGCGGCACGGACTTGTCCGGGTTGCGGGCTTCGGAGCGGTACAGCACCGTGGACTCGAAGCCCATGAAGGCGGCAAAACAGATGCCAAGGATCGCCAGCACGCCGGGTCCGAACGCCTGGTCCGGGCTGAAGGAGCCCAGGCTGATCCCGTGCGCTCCGCCGCTGCCAAGGATGCCCGCTCCCATCACGGCGAGGATGCCCGTCTCGGCCACCAGAAGGACGCCGAGGACCTTCGCCCCGACGTCTATGCCCCGGTATCCGAGGAACCACACGGCTGCGACGGCGGCCAGCGCGATTGCGGGCCAAGGTACTTCGAGCCCGAAGAGCACCTTGAACATGTCGTGGGTCTGGACGGCGAAGAGGCCGTAGACGCCGATCTGGAGGCAATTGTAGGAGACGATCGCCAGGATGGCGGAGGCCAGGCCCGCGGTCTTGCCCATGGCGAGCGAAATGTAGGTGTAGAACCCGCCGGATGCTTTCACATGACGGGTCATCGCCATGAAGCCGATGGCGAAGAGGGTGAGCACGATGCCTGCCAGCAGGTAGCCTGCCGGGGCGCCGATACCGCCCACGCCGATGGCTACCGGCGCCACCCCGGCCATGACGGTGAGCGGAGCTGCTGCCGAGATGACGAGGAAGGCAATGCCGCCTGTACCCAGGGCATTGCGCTTGAGGGTGCCGTCTGCGGACGACTTTGGTGGTCTGGTTTGGGTTTCCGGCACTAGTCCGTCCTTTCTTGGGAGCCTAAACGAAAGGCTTTCGTTTATTATGGATGCCTGTGGCGCGGAACACAATAGTGTTCCCACGGCGGCGTGGCGGTGCCCCGCCCACTAGGCTGGGACTGACTTTCAAGAGCTGCAGTCAGGAGAACCCATGGGGCGCCCGCTCCTCCCGCTGATATCCGTGGAGGCCCTGACCACGGCCGCCCTTGAGCTGGTTGATGAGAGCGGCGATTTCAGCTTCCCGAAACTGGCGAAGAGGATCGGCGTAAGCCAGTCCTCCATCTACAACCACGTCAGCGGCCGGGACCAGATCCTCGAACTGCTGCGCCACCGGATCATCACCGAAGAGCCGTACCCGGCCGTTAACCACAGCGACTGGGAAGCGGCCCTAAGGGTCCTGATCCGCGCCTACCGGGACGCGTTTGCCCGCCACCCGCGGCTGGCGCCGCTGCTGGTGCTGCAGTCCATCACCGATCCGGCGGTCATTGGCCTGTACGAGGACCTCGCGCTGGCCCTCGAGGGCGCAGGGTTCCGGGGACGGGACGTGGTGGCGGCCATCTCCACGATCGACAGCTTCGCCCTCGGCGCAGCCCTGGATCTGGCGGCCCCGGAAGTTGTCTGGGACCCGCCGGCGGAGGGCTACCCCACGCTCAAGCGCGCCCTTGGCAATGCCGGGCCGGCGGAGGAGAGAGGCGGGCATGCCTTCGATTTTGGCCTGGAGGTGATCATCGGCGGGCTCCGGGCCAAGCTGGCCGGATAGCGCCGCAAGGGCATGCTCGTACGCAGGGGCCGGCCGATCCGCAGCTGAACGATGCGGCAGGATCTGCTGGTCAGGATCAGGGCGACAATGATGCAACGAGGGCGGGAGTGGTGCCTTCCGGCCGGCAGTGCGTTTGGGCCTATTCATCGGGCGGCCGTCGTCGGGTTCGGGGTCGACGCTGGAGCTAATGGGCCCGGCTTGGTAGCTTCAACGCATGGCCATCAAACTTGAGAACGTCGGCATCGCCGTTCGCGACCTCGAAGCAACCATCGCCTTTTCACCGACCTCGGGCTCACGGTCATTGGCCGTGACACGGTCAGCGGCGAATGGACCGATACGGCCGTCGGGCTGGACGGGAACCACGCGAACATTGCGATGCTGCAGACCCCGGACGGTCACGGTCAGCTTGAGCACTTCGAGTACATCCACCCCAAGGCGATCGAGTCGAACCCGACCCGACCCAACGACATCGGCATGCACCGCGTGGCCTTCTCGGTTGACGACATCGACAAAGCCCTTAAGGTAGCTGCGAAGCACGGCTGCCATCCTCTCCGCGGCGTGGCGACTTATGGCGACGTCTACAAGCTGACGTACCTCCGCGGTCCCAGCGGTATCCTAGTCATGCTCGCCGAGGAACTGAAGAAGACTGAGGCGTCCGGGCGTCCGGACATCGATGTTATTACCTGCTTGGCCCGCCTGTGATGTCTACATTGCCCACACCCACGACGCTGGGTGATGCCCGTTCCTCGACTGGAGTTTCGCCGTAGGCCGGACGTGGAACTGCAGGTTGCCGAACTAGACGCGCACCACGGGCGCGACCGGCTGCTTCGACGTGAGCTGGACGTGACCGTCGGGTATCAGTCGTAGTCGGTGTCCGTGTCATCGTCGGTGGAGTCCTTCGCCCAGGCCCTGACGGTGGGATGGGCCGATCCACACCGGGTCTCCGGCGCCCCGTCCGGGACGGTCGGCGTAGGCGTGGGTGCAGGCTGGTGAGTTCGAGAAGATCATCGGGTTCCAGGGGACGGACGGGGATTTGGGCCGGCGTGGTGTTCTCGTCTCCGGTCGTGGCAACCCGGGTGGGGTGCTTCTTGGTGGAGGGCTGACGAGCAGGACCATATAAGCGCAGCGAATGGATGAAGCAAGTGGGGAGACCACCCCATGGCGATGTCCTAAGCCCACGCCACTACGAGCCGTGCCGCCTGATCGGGAACCGCGGGGTCGATGCCTGTGAGTTCCCGGAAACGGCTGAGCCTGTTGAGGACCGTGTTGCGATGACAGAAAAGCTGCTCGGCCGTTAGGGAAACGTTCCCTGACCGGAGAAAATGGTGCACTGCCTCGATGAGCCTCTCGCGTTCGACGCCGCGGCAGTGTTGCAGGGCTTCATCAATTTCCTCCGAGAGGTCCAGCCCGGCTTCCTGAAGTTGCCGTTTGGCAAGCCGCGGCCAGGCGAGATCTGCTGACAGCGGGCCCATATCCGTTGGGCTCAGGAGGGCAGCCAGGCTTGAAGCGGTCCGTGCTGCTGCCGGCAACGCGCGCAGTCCGTTGGCCATCGCCACCCCACAGGGAACAGTGGCCAGCGCCGGTGGCACCACGGAGAGGAGCGCCCCCGCTTCAGGGTGCTCCGGGACGGGCCAAAAAACGTAGGCCATGTCACCGGATTCGCGCAGAAAGAGCCTGCGGCCAAGGCGGGCCGATGTTGCGCTGTGGACAGCGCGCAGCCGGGAAGCGGCTTGTCCGCTGGCAGCAGCGAGGCCGAACTGGCCCGACGCCGAGAGACCCAACGCGTCGGCTACTTGGGCCGCCGTTTCCGCAGACGGTGTGACGACACTGAAAAGCCGCGCGATAAATTCGTGCTGAAGGCTTGACTCCTCCTGTGCCATGCGTACGCGCTCGTCGAGGTAGCTGGTGTGCGTGCGGGCCGCGAATTCGTCGACGATCCGCCAAACTTGCTCCACCTTCGACGTCAGCATCGGAGCATCCGCGGGAGTGGCGATATCGAGCAGCTCCGCCCATAGCAGGGCGAAATCCAGCCTCACCGCAGTGATCAGCGCCTCGGCGGGTATTCCGGCCCGGGCGCGCTTGGCTCCGAGCTGGACCGACAAACCCCCATCGTCACCGACTACCGCTCCGGGCCGGTTCTTCAGCGCATGCACCAAACGGTGGAATGTTTCACGCGCGGTGTCCGCAATCTCCTCGGTTCCGACACCGGATTCCCGGTAGTCGTCCATCTGCCACAGCCGTGCGATGAATTTCTCGGTGAGGCTGTCGACCCTGGTCTCCAACAGGTCCAACAGCTCGTACCACCGTGGGGACTCTTCGTCTTCGGTTTTGTGCATTCCCACACTTTATGGCTTGATTTTGGCTGCCGCTAGCGGCTGTCCTTGGGGATAAGTCCGGCCAGAAGAGAAGCCAGCTACTTCTCCAACGCCCCATCGCAAAGCCGGCTGACAACCTCAGTGAGCATGGTCAGCCCCGCGACGATGTCCTCGTCCGTCGTGTATTCGTGTTCGTTGTGGGAGATTCCATCCACGCTGGGCACGAAGAGCATCACGGTGGGGACGAGATCCTTCATGTTGGTGGAGTCGTGCCCGGCGAGCGTCATGACTTCCCTGTTGGACAGCCCGAGGTCGGCGGCGACCTTGGCCGCGAGTTCCACGCCTTCGGGCTGGTACGGAGTCACAGCCCAGGAGTGGGAGTGGTGCTTCTCCACGGAGACGTTGGCTGCCCGTTCGATCTCCGCGATCCGTTCGTGGAGGAGGGTGTCGGCCTGGGCCAGCACGGCCTCATCGGCGCTGCGCAGATCGAGCAGCAGGTTGACGCGTGACGGCACCACCACCGGCGAGTTCGGGTACACGTTGAGCTGGCCCACGGACGTATGTAGCGCTCCCGGGAAACGGTCCGCGAGTTCGCGGGCTGCGACCACCAGCATGGAAGCTCCCAGGAGTGCGTCCTTGCGGTCGGCGATGACCGTGGACCCGGTGTGGGCCTGCTCGCCGTGGACCGCGAATTCGTACTTATTGGCAGCCCAATTGGACCTCACCAGGCCGATGGTGATGCCTTCGCGTTCCATATTGCGGCCTTGCTCGATGTGGATCTCTGCACAGTACGCAGCTTCCGGTCCTTCGTAGTCGCCGCGGCAGCCGATCGCGTCCAGGGCGTCCCGTACCGTGATTCCGGCCGGGTCTTCGGTGTTCAGCGCGTCTTCGAGGGCCAGCTTGCCGGTGTAGACAGAGGAGCCCATCATGGACGGCTTGAAGCGGCTGCCTTCCTCGTTGAACCAGTTGACGACGGCGAGGTTGAACTTGGGTGCCTCCGCGCCGCGCTTCCAGCGGTCCGCCAAGCGGAACGCGGCGTGGGCGGCAGCGAGGACGCCGTATGCGCCGTCGTAACGTCCCGCCGTCGGTTGTGAATCCATGTGCGAGCCGACCACCACGAAGGGCGCGCCGGGCACGGCCTCGTAGAGGCCCCACTGGTTGCCCGCGCGATCGAACTTCACCGTGAAGCCGCGCTCTTCGAGGAGGCCCGTGAGCCAGTGGCGCTGTTCGCCGTCGGGGACGGTGGCCGCTTGGCGGTCCACCCCGCCGTTCCCGGTGGCGCCGAACGCGCTCATGGTCCGGAAGTCCTGCACGAAGGCGGTGTCCCGGGCGGTGAAAGTGGTGGTGGTTGTCATGGTTTCCCTTAAGAGCGGTGGGACGCGAACGGACTCTCCGAAGAGAGTGCTGCGTGGAACTCGGTTGACTGATAGGTGAAGCGGCCGCCGACGGCGGTGCCCAGGACGCGCAATTCGCTGATGTCCGGCGCGTCTAACGGAGAGGCGGAGAGGACGGTGAAGTCCGCGAGTTTGCCGGGCGTCAGCGAGCCCTTGTCGCCGGATGTCCCGGTCGCCTCCGCAGCACCGCTGGTATAGGCGGCAAGTGCCTGCAGCGGGGTGAGCCGCTCGGCCGGATTGCCGAAAATGGCGCCGGACGCCGTGTGCCGGTCCACGAACGCCTGCATCGCGCGGAGGACATTCCCGTCGGCCACGGGCCGGTCGGAGCTGCCGGCAAGGGTGACCCCGGCTTCGAGGAAGCTCGCGGCGCGGTAGGCCCAGGAGAGCCGGTCCGGCCCCAGGGAGTTGGTCATGCCGTCGCCTCCGTCACGGAAGAAGCTGGCCTGCGGGGTCACGGCAATTCCTGCGTTCGCGAGCCTGGCCAGCTGATCGGGGCGCGTCATGGATGCGTGTTCGATCCTGTTGGGGATTGTGCGTAGGCCGTGTGTTGCCTGGCAGTTGGTGATGATGTCCACCGCGAGGTCGATCGCGCGGTCACCGATGGCGTGGGCAGCGATGGACCATCCGGCTGCGTAGGCCGCTTCGATGCGCCCCCGCAGCTGGGCGGGGTCCGCTTGGAAGTAGCCGACGTTTCCGGAGTTGTCCTTGTGTCCGTGGCTGCAGAACTCATAGCTGACGGCCGCCGTCTCGCCCAGCAGCGAACCATCCAGGAACACCTTGGCCGGTCCAAGTGACAGGAGCTCATTCCCGAACCCGCTGCTGATGCCGAGGTCCAGGCCGGCCGGGACCGCTCCGGCACTGTCTGCGGCATGCCCGCCCAGCGCGTGCAGGACGTCGAGCACGGGCATGACCTGAGCCCGGGCATGGAGCTTTCCCTTGGCAGCCGCCCGCTGGTACGCGGAGAGCTCGGCAGGACTGTGCCCGATCCACCCGCCGCCGACCCCGGCTTCGGTGAAACTCGTGATCCCCTCGGAGGCGTAGTGGCGGGTGGCCCGCTCCAGCGCGGCCTCGATATCTTCCAGCGAATAGGGCAGGATCAGCTGCTGGATCAGTTCCTGCGCCGTCTCCTGGACGAGGCCTGTGGGACGTCCCGATGCGTCGCGGACTATCGCTCCGCCGTCGGGGTCGGGGAACGACGGCGACTCCGCACCAGCCAGCCGCAGTGCGGCTGTATTGACCACGGCCATATGCCCGGAGTTGTGGCGCATGAAAAGCGGCCGGGCTCCCGTGATGCGGTCGAGCTCTGCGATGTCCGGGAACAGGCCGTCATGCTGTGTCTGGCTGAAGCCGGTGGCGAAAAGCCAGTCCTCGCCGTCGGAGCCCGCACCGCGGAGAAGGTCATACAGCTCCTCCAGTCCGCGGGCACCGGAGACGTCCAGTTCCGCAAGCCCGAGCCCGAACCACGTGGTGTGGCAGTGGGCATCGATGAATCCGGGCGTCACAGTGGTGCCGCGGAGGTCGAGAACCGTTTGGGCCTCCAGGCCCTCGACGTCCCCGTCGAGGCCCACGATGCGGCCTTGCCAGATACCCAGGGAACTGGCCGCAGGGCGGACCGGGTCCATGGTGATGATGTGCGCATTGCGCAACAGAAGGTCGAGTTTCATTTCGTTCTCAGCAGGGGAGGTAGTGACGGGCAACCGGGCTGCCGGCGGTGGGGCTCAATGCTTCATGCCCTCTTCCGCGATGGAGAGCTTCGGGAGGAACAGCCCGGAGAGGGCCGTCAGTGCGGACACGATCAGCAGGATGATGGCGCCGGGCCAGAAGGAGTTGTTGGCCGCGACCAGGGCAGTGGCAACGAGGGGCACGAAGCCGGAGATGACGCCTGCCGTGTTCGACGTGATCGCGACGCCTGTGTAGCGGACCTTCGTGGCGAACAACGCTGTCAGCGCTGTGCCGGAGACGGCGTACGGGATGGACAGCACAGCGACGCCGAACATCATGCCCACGACAACGAGGAAGGGGTTGCGGGAGTCGATGGCCAGGAAGACCGGGACTGCAATCAGGGCGGAGGCCACACCGCCCCAGAGGATGACCTTGCTGGCGCCGAACCGCTCACCGAGACGCCCGGCCCAGATCAGGGCACCGATCTCCAGGGCCGCGGCCAGCAGGGTGCCTAGGAGCAGGAGCTCCGAAGGCATTTTGAGGACCTTGGTGCCGTAGAAGACCACAAAGCTGGTGATCAGGTAGAACCCGCCGATGCCGAGAAGGGCAGAACACATGCCTACCAGGATCTGGCGCCAGCTGTTCTGCAGGACGCCGCGGATGGGAGCGTGCTCGGTCTCGCCGGATTCCATGAGCGCTTCAAATTCGGGTGATTCGCTGAGGCGGCTGCGGATCCAGAGGGAAATGGCCAGCAGCGGGATGGCCGCGATGAACGGGATGCGCCAGCCCCAGGCATCGAAGTTGGCCTGGCCCACTAGAAACAGCATGCCGAAGAAGCCGCCGGAGGACAGGATCGTGCCGATCGGGGATCCGATCTGTGGCAGCGCGGCGTAGCGGGCACGCTTCTCCACGGGCGCGTTCTCGACGGCGATAATCACCGCGCCGCTCCACTCACCACCCACGGCTAGCCCCTGGACGATGCGCAGGGCCACCAGCAGGATGGGGGCGGCCATGCCGATGGTCATGTAGTTCGGAAGCAGGCCGATGAGGCCGGTGACGACGCCGATGCCCACGATCGTGACCATGAGGATCTTCTTGCGGCCCACTTTGTCGCCGAGAGCACCGAAGATGAAACCGCCGATGGGGCGGGCCACGAAGCCAACCGCCAGCGTAGCGAACGATCCCATGGCCGCCACGAAGGGATCCTGCGACACGAAGAACTGTGCGTTGAACACCAGCGCTGCCGCTGTGGTGAAGAGGAAGAAGTCGTACCACTCCAGCGCGGTGCCGACCAGGGCGGCCAGGGCCACCTTCTTCGTTACATTCTCGTCGACGACGCGCACGGCCACGGGACTGGTGTCCGTGGCTCCACTGACGGTACTTGCCATTGTTGCTCCAAATTGCGTTCGGAACCGGGCCGGGAACCCGGTGGGTGTTTGTGAGGGGTTTCACTTCACAGTGATTCATTCCATAGTGACAGTAATTTTGCCCAGAATATCTAGCTAAAACTCACCAGAAAGCTCGTTCCCGGTGTGTGAATGCACAATTCGCGTTTGGCTCCCGCGCTGGCCGTTGTAGAGGCGGGCCGCCGCCTCGCGTGGAAGCGGGGCGGCCCGCGTGGCTATTGGGGGAGGGGTTAGTGAACGAGGATGCCTTCGAGGGGTTCGCCGGCGCGGATGCGGCGGAGCAGGTCGGGCTCGGCGGCATCGGATTCCTGCGCGGGGCGCACGACGCCCGCCGCGGCGTCGCGCGTGAGGCTCGCCACGCCGTCGTCCGAGGCCAGGACGAGGTCGCCGGTGGCTACCCGAACGCCGCCGCACTCGACTGGGGCGCCCTGCTCCGAATCGCTGCCGTAGTGCCGCTTGGTAGTGAGGCATGTGGTCCCGCGGGCGTGGACGGCGAGGCGCGAGGCGCGGAGGTCCGCGACGTCGGTGACCATGCCGTCGACGACGACGCCGAGGCCGCCCCGGGCGACGATGGCAGCGGCTGTCACGGCGCCGAGCGGAGCGTGGCGGTGGTCTCCGGACATCGAGACGACGAGGATCTCTCCGGGCTCGAGGGCGAGGATTGCCTGGTTCATGGCGATGGCGTCGTTGCCGGCGATCCTGACCGTGCGGGCGGGCCCCACCACAGTCCCGGAGCCGGCGAGCCGGGCGATTCCGGGGTCGAGGAAGCCGTCCTCGAGGAAGTGCCCGATCGTGGGGACGGTGACGCCTCGGAGCCGTTCCAGGAGGGTTTCTGTCTCAGTGGCCGCCGGAGTCATGAGGCTGCGGCGTTGTTGTCGGGAATTACTGCGATGCAGTCGATTTCGAGGTCCAGGCCCCACAGTTCCACGCAAATGCTCGTGCGGGCGGGGCGGTGGCTGCCGAAGAACTCGGCGTAGATCTTGTTGTACGGTTCGAGTTGGTCCTTTGACGTGAGGTATCCGTTGCAGCGGACAACGTGGTCCAGGTCCGTTCCGGCTTCGTTGAGGACGGAGCGGAGATTCTCCAGGGTGCGGCGGACGCGGTCCTCGAAGCTCTCGGGCTGGTCCTCGAGCCCGCCAGGGCCGGAGGCCATTTGCCCGGTTACAAAGACGAACCCGTTGGCGACGACTGCCTGGGAGAAGGGGCCGATGGCGTCGGCGAGGCCGGGGGCGTGTGCGATCTTCTGCATGTCAGTGAACTTCCGTTTCTGCGGGCTGGGGCTGGGTCTGGTGGAGCTGGACGGCTGCGGGGGCGCCTTCGACAACGTCGATGTTGCTGCTGCGGGTCTCGGCGAGGACCACGAGCGCGACGAGTGACAGGCCGGCGCTGATGAGGATGAACCACGCGACCGAGGAGCTTTGGTGCGTGACGCCGAGGAGCCAGGTGGTGATGAACGGCGTGGTCGCCGAGCCGAGCAGGCCCGAGAGCATGTAAGCGAGGGACAGTCCCGAGTAGCGCACCTTGGAGCCAAAGAGCTCCGCGAGGAACGTGGCCAGCGGGCCGTAGTGGGCGGCGAACGCCGTCATCATGGCCAGGTAGGCGACGAAGAGGAGCGCCACCGACTTGGTGTCCATGAGCCAGAACATCGGGAACGCGATGAGCGCCTCGGCGCAGACGCCGGCCAGGATGATGGGCTTGCGGCCCACCCTGTCGCTGAGGCGGCCGAAGAACGGAATGAGCACAAAGCACAGGGCACAGGCGGCCATGACCGCGATGAGCATCGTCGTGTCTGAGTGGCCGAGGTCCTTCTTGCCGTAGGCCACGGCGGTGGCGGTAATGAGGGTGAAGGTCGAGCCGGTCGAGAGTGTGGCGAAGGCGCCCAGGAGAACCTGCTTCCCGTGGTCCCGCATGAGCGAGGCGAAGGGGAGCTTGGCCTTCGCACCGGCATCGCGGACCGCCTGGAAGGACGGGGTCTCCTCGATGTTGAGGCGGATGTAGATACCTACTGCAACAAGCACCGCGGAGGCCAGGAAAGGGATGCGCCAGCCCCAACTGACGAGCGCGTCCGCGGAGACGCTGGCGGCCACGAGGAGGAAGGCCAGGTTGGCGATGAGCGTTCCGACGGGCACGCCGATCTGTACAAGCGAGCCGTAGAAGCCGCGGCGGTTGGACGGCGCGTGCTCGACGGTCATGAGAACCGCCCCGCCCCACTCGCCGCCGAGCGCGAGGCCCTGGATGACGCGGAGGGTCAGGAGGAGGACGGGCGCCCAGACGCCGATCGTGTTGTAGTCCGGGACCAGGCCGATCGCGAACGTTGCCGCGCCCATGGTCAGGAGCGAGACGAGGAGCATCGATTTGCGGCCCAGCCGGTCGCCGAAGTGGCCGAAGATGATGGCGCCGATCGTGCGTGCGAGGTAGGCCGCGGCGAACGTGCCGAAGGCCAGAAGTGTCCCGACGAGCGGGTCGAAGGACGGGAAGAAGATCTTGTTGAAGACCAGTGCTGAGGCGGTGCCGAACAGGAAGAGGTCGTACCACTCGACGGTGGTGCCGATAACACTGGCCATCGCGATTTTCTTCATCTTGGCCGCATCGAGCCGCGCCGACGCGGCACCTGCCGGCGGTTGGACATGCTGTGACATGGAATCTCCTATGAGGGTGCGGAAGGGGTGGAAGGGACCGGGCCCGCCGGATTCAGGCGAGGGCTTCCGAGAAGAGACGGCCGAGGATAGCGGCGCCATCCCGGATCTCTTCGACGGAGGGGAGGCAGAAGCTCAGGCGCAGCTCAGAGCGGCCGGCCCCATTGGTGTAGATCGCCGTGCCAGGGACGTAAGCGACGCCTCGTTCGATGGCCTCATGTACCAGTTCGTGCGTGTCGATGCCCTGCGGTACTGTGACCCACAGGTAGAAGCCGCCGGCCGGGAGGTCCCAGGTGGTTCCTGCTGGCATGTGCTCCGTGAGGGCACCAACGAGCGCCTCGAGCTTGGCGCGGTAGAGGCCCCTATACCTTGCCAGGGTGTCCCTCCATGACGGGCCGTCGAGGTAGGCGGTGAGCAATAGCTGGTTGAACACGGAGGGGTTGAGGGCCGCCGTTTGGGCGATATCAGTCAGGGGCTGGTGAAGCGCCTCAGGCGCCAGAAGCCAGCCCAGGCGAAGGCCGGGCGCGAACATTTTCGAGAAGGATCCGAAGTAGAAAGTGATGTCGGGAGCGTCCGGCTGGATTGCCCGCATGGTCGCACCGTCGAATCCGAGGAGACCGTAAGGGTTGTCCTCGAAAAGGAGCAGCCCCTGCTCCTGGCAGATCCGGCCGAGCAGGATTCTGCGCTCGGCGGAGAGGTTCATGCCGCCGGGATTCTGGAAGTTCGGGACGGTGTAGAGCATCCGCGGCAGCTTCCCGGCGGCCCACGCCACACGGACGAGGCATTCGAACTCTGCCGGGATGAGGCCATCCCTGTCGCCGGGGACGTGCACAATCTCCGCCTCGTAGGCAGCGAAAACTGCCATGGCGCCGGCGTAAGACGGGCTTTCAGCGAAGACCACGTCACCCGGGTTGATTGTCGCGTGCGCTGCGAAGCCGAGTGCCTGTTGCGAGCCCGCAGTGACGATCACCTGTTCGGGGTCCGCCGCGACGCCCTCAATGGCCATGAGGTCCACGATGTGCCTGCGGAGCTCGGGGATGCCGTTACTCGCGCCGTACTGGAGGGCGGTTGATCCGAACTCGGTGACGATCCTGTGAGCGTCGTCGGCGAGCTGGTGGAACGGCAGCTCGCCCAAGTATGGCGAGCCATTCGCGAACGAGATGATGCCGGTGCGTTTCAGCGCCGTCTGGAAGATTTGCCTCACCTCGGAGGACGGGCCGGACGCCACGCGGTCAGCGACCTTCAGTGGCGGCGATGACGTCGTCAAGGGTGAGGGCGGCATGCTGCAGCCTCCTTTTCGTGTTGGATTGGTGACCTGCGCCACCCGGGTGACCTCAACTATCACCGCCCGGTTCTCATGCTGTCTAAGACAACTTTTGGCTGGGTTCCATGCCGAAGGCGCATAATGTCGCGCTGTGCCAGTGGACCCGTGTTGTGACCATGATGGGGGCATGAACTTCAGACGTATCGAGTGTTTCCTCGCCGTGGTCGACGCCGGGACGGTCACCGCCGCCGCCGAGCAGTTGCATGTGGCCCAGCCCGCCCTGAGCCGGCAACTCAAGACGCTTGAGCGCGAGCTGAAACTTACGCTCTTCGAGCCTCAGGGAAGCCGGCTCAGCCTGACCTCGGCCGGCCGGGCCCTGGTGGCACCGGCGCGCCGCCTCATGGCGGAGGCGCGCTCGTTCGACGGCGCCGCCTCCACCCTGCGCACGGGCAGTGTCGAGGAACTTGTCGCCGCGACGACCAGCGCATCGCTGCGCTCATTCCTCGCCCCCTTTATCGCGACCACCGGCCCAGACGATCCCAGGATCACAACCCGCGAGGTGGGCCATTTCGAGATGACCGAGGCGCTACGCCACGGCTGCGACCTTGCAGTGTCTCCCGCCGCCCCGGACGGTTCCCTCGCCACGGCGCCGCTGGGTCAAGTGCCAATCAAAGCCTTTGTTGCCGCAGGCCATGAGTGGGCGCGGTCCGGGGTTGCCGCGCTGCCGTTGTCCGCGTTCGAAGGGTCGACGGCGATCATCCCTACCCGCCACAGCGCGAGCCGCTATGTTTTGGACGACGCGCTATCGCGGGCAGGGATCACGTTCCCGCACGTGACGGAGTGCGACGACGGCCAGACCATCCTCGCGCTCGCTGCTGCCGGGCGCGGGGTCGGCTTCTCAACGGACCGGCCCCGGTACGGAGCCCATCCGATCCTCGTCCTTGACGGCCAGGGCGGAGACGGCCGCCCGCTGGCTCTGCCACTCCACGTCGCGTGGCTTCCCGGGCACTTCGCCGAGGAGACGATCGCGGCTTTCGCGGTCCGGATCCGGGCCTTCCTTCTGGATAACGGCATCACGGTCGCCGAGTAGTTGTCCCATGGCGGGCAGCGGCTTGCTCCCGACACGATCTATGCATTTCGGGCATGGAGATTCTGCAAATTTTCTATTGGACGGCATGGCGCGAAGCGGAACACACTGGAATCCACGCCAAAAATTCGAATGCTCCAGGAGATTACCCGTGCCCCAGAAACCCCGCCACGCAGGCCAAGCAATTGTCGATTCCCTCGGGCTTCATGGCGTCAAACGCGTCTTCGCCGTCCCCGGCGAGTCCTATCTCGCGGTGCTCGACGGCCTGCACGGGACGGACATCGATACCGTCGTGGTACGGCACGAGGGCGGCGCCGCGTATATGGCCGAGGCGCACGGCAAGCTGACCGGTGAGCCCGGCGTGGCCATGGTGACCCGTGGACCGGGCGCCGCCAACGCGTACGTGGGGATCCACACGGCGTGGCAGGACGCAACCCCGATGGTCCTGTTTGTAGGCCTCGTGCCCATCGCCGACCGAATGCGCGAGTCCTTCCAGGAGTTCGATCCCAACGCCTGGTTCGGGTCCCAGGCAAAGCGCGTGTTTATCCTCGACCAGTCAGAGCGGGCCTCCGAAATTGTTGCTGAAGCATTCTTCGCCGCGAAATCCGGCCGCCCGGGCCCCGTGATCGTGGGCCTGCCGGAGGACGTCATCACGCACGACTTCACGGGCACCCTGGCGGACCCCATCCCGGTTGCGGACGGCGCCGTCTCGCCCCGCGAACTCGAGGCGATCACGGCCGCACTTTCGGGTGCCCGGAAGCCGCTCCTGTTCGTTGGCGGTCAGCGCTGGACACCCGGGGCTGCCGCGGCGCTCACACGCTTCGCGGAGACCAACGGCATTCCAGTCGCACAGGACTGGCACGCCTCGGACCGCGTCCCGTTCCGCTCCCCGGTCAACATCGGCACGCTTGGCTACGGCCGCGGCGACACGGCTGCCGCCATGTTCGACGAGGCGGACGTCGTCATTGCCATCGGCGCCCTGCCAACTGACGTCCCCACGGACGGGTTTAGACTGCGCCAGCGCCCGAACGCCGTGAACTGGCTGGTAAGCATTGACTCCGCCCTTCGGGGCCGCTCCGGAGCGGTCACCGGTCATGTCCTCGCCTCACCGGTGGCGTTCGCGCAGGCAGTCGGCGGACTGGCGCTGGGTCGCGCCGCTGTCTGGGACGCCTGGCGAGCCCGCGGCCACGATGCACACGCTGCATTTGCGGCGATCGGCGGCGACGCCGGCCTCCCCGTTACGGCGGACGGCACTGCGCACATGTCAGTAGTGGTCCGGGAACTACTCCAGCGTCTCCCCGAGGACGCGCTGTACACCATCGGCGCAGGCAACCACACGATGTGGGCCCAGCAATTCATCCCCACAAACGTGTACCCGTCCCAGCTGGCCACGCGCAACGGCTCGATGGGCTACTCCATCCCGGCCGCGATCGCCGCGGGCCTCGAGTCACCCGGGCGACTCGTCGTGGCTGTGTGCGGCGACGGCGAGTTCCTCATGAACGGCCAGGAGCTCGCGACGGCGGAGCAGCAGGGCGTCCCCGTCCTCGCGATCATCCTCGACAACCGCCAGTTCGGCACGATCCGCGACCATCAGGAACGGGACTTCCCGGGCCGTGTCTCCGGCACCCAGCTCGCCAACCCGGACTTCGCCGCCTTCGCCCGGGCGTTCGGCGGCCACGGCGAGACCGTAACTGCCGACGGCCAGGCGGCCGGCGCCGTCGAACGCGCCTTCAAAGCAGTGACTGAACAGCGCAAACCAGCCCTGATCCACGTCATTGCCGATCAGTCGATCAACCTACCGTAAAGGAACCCCATGACCCACTACGCCGTGATCAACCCCGCCACCGGCCAGACCGAGGCCGAGTACCCGGCCGCCACCGATGAGCACGTTCAGGACTGCCTCGCAGCCGCGGAAAAGGCGGTCGCAGTCCTCGCAGGCTTCACTGCCGCCGAGCGTGCGGCCCTCCTGCGCCGGGTTGCGGACCTGCACGCTGAGCGCCGCGACGAGCTCGCTGCGATCATCACCCGCGAGGTGGGCAAGCCCATCAGCCAGTCACTCGGCGAGGTTGATATCGTCATCTCCATCTACCGCTATTACGCCGAGAACGGCCCGGGCTTCCTGGCCGAGGACGTGCTGAACCCGACGGCCGGCGGTTCGGCCGTGGTACGCAAAGAGGGACTCGGCGCCCTCCTGGGCATCATGCCGTGGAACTTCCCGTATTACCAGGTGGCCCGGTTCGCGGCGCCGAACCTCATGATCGGCAACACGATCCTGCTCAAGCCGGCCCCGCAGTGCCCCGAGTCGGCCCTGGCGATGGAGGCGATCTTCCGCGACGCCGGCCTACCCGACGGTGCGTACGCGACCCTGTTCGCGACAAACGACCAAGTCGCCGACGCCATCGCGGACCCTCGCGTGGCCGGCGTCTCGCTCACGGGCTCGGAACGCGCGGGCTCGGCGGTCGCTGAAATCGCCGGGCGGCACCTTAAGAAAGTCGTTCTCGAACTGGGCGGTTCGGATCCGTTCGTGGTTCTTGACGCGGACGGGGCTGGCATGGATGCCCTCGTCAAACGGGCCGTTGCCGCGAGGCTCGGCAACGCCGGGCAGGCGTGCAACGCGGCCAAACGCTTCGTGGTTCTTGACGCGGTCTACGACGAGTTCGTCGAGAACTTCAAAGCGGCCCTCGCTGCCACCGCGCCCGGCGACCCGACGGACCCTGCAACGTTCCTCGGCCCGCTGTCCTCCCAGGCGGCCGCGGACACACTCCAGGGCCAGCTCGATGCGGCCGTGGCCGGCGGGGCCACCGTGCTCCTGGCCGGTGGGAAGACGGCCACCGATTCGGCCTACTTCCGCCCCGCGGTCCTCGCCGACGTTACCCCGGACATGGGCGTGTACTACGAGGAGCTGTTCGGTCCCGTGGCGATGGTCTTCCGTGCCCGCTCCGAGGCGCACGCCATCGCAATCGCCAATGACACTCCATTCGGTTTGGGCGCCTCCGTGCACTCGGGCGATGCGGACCGGGCGGCCCGGGTCGCGGACCAGATCACCGCCGGCATGGTCTCGATCAACGAGGCGGGCGGCAGCGCGGCGGAGCTTCCATTCGGCGGGGTGAAGCGCTCCGGCGTCGGCCGGGAGCTGGGCCGGTACGGGATGGAAGAGTTCGTCAACCGCAAGCTCGTCCGCACCCGCTGAGCCGGCAGCTGTCCGCAAGATGCGGCGGAACTTTCCTCTGACTTTTGACGTCTTGCGCCCTAGAATGGCGCAGGAACCCCAATCTCGCATCATTGCCGGAAAGGACCATCAGCATGAGCCGTGAAAACGTAACTCCAGCGGCCACAACGGCGGCCCGCACCCTGTTCCGCGCCGCACTTGGCGGTGTGCTCGTCGCGCACGGTTCGCAGAAACTTTTCGGATGGTTCGGTGGGGGCGGCATCGAGGCGACCAGCAAAGGCATGGATGCCATGGGCTTCCGCCCGGCCAAGACCAGTGCCATGCTGGCCGGCCTCGGTGAAGCAGGTGCGGGCCTTGCGCTTGCTCTCGGCTTCGCCACGCCGGCGGCAGGGGCCGCCGCAGCGACGACCATGGGAGTCGCAGCCAGCGTGCACGCACCCAACGGCTTCTTTGCCACGGACGGTGGCCTGGAGTACCCGGCGGTCCTCGGGCTCGCGGCCACGTCCTTCGCGATCGGCGGCCCCGGACGGGTTTCCCTGGATGCCCTGACCGGCCACGTCCTGGACAGGCCGTGGATGCGGGCGGTTGCCGTCACAGCCATACCGGTGGCGATCGGCATACAGATTTACCGCCGCCGCAAGGCGCTTGCTGCGGACGACAAACCGGCATCGGGTGCCACCCCGGAAGGGGACGGATCCGCAGAACCGGGCTGAGGCCACACTGCAGGGTGGAAGCAGGCAGCTCAGCCCTTCAGCGTCGCGTCGAGCAAAGCCCGCAGCTCCTGGAAGTGCCGTTCGGTCGCCTCCGGGTCGAAGGCGGACGTGTCGGCCATGGTGTAGCCGTGGGGCGCCCCTGCATAGATCTCGTTGGACGCCTCAAGCCCCGCGGCCCGCAGGGCGTCGCCGAGCCGGGCGACGGCGTCCGGAGCCATGCTGCGGTCATGGTCCGCGTGGCCGAACACGAACCGGGCCCGTGCATTGCGAAGCTGCAGGTGCGGGCTGTCCGTCTCGTCCGTGGCCAGGCCGCCGCCGTGGAAGCCGCCGCACGCCGTCACCACATCCGGGTGTGACGTCGCTGTCCGGACGGCCAGCCGGGCGCCCATGCAGTAACCGGTGGTCCCGATGGGGCCCGGCGCTACGCCGTCAAGCCCGGCCAGCGCGGATACCCACGCACTGATGTCCGGCAGCGCCTTGTCCGTCGTCAGGCGGCCTACCCGGGGAAAGGCAGCCTTGCCTGCAGCCTCCCGCCCTTCCTCGGTGGACATGTCCACGGCCGGGGCGAGGTCAGCTATGGATCCGTCACGGTAGAAAACGTTTGGAGCCAGCACCACGTAGCCCCAGTCAGCGATGCGCTGGGCCATGTCCTGGATTCGAGGGCGCAGGCCGAAGGCGTCCATGTAGAGAATGACGCCGGGAAGAGGGCCGTTGGCGGTGGACGGGCGGGCCACGAGGGCCTCGGCGGTGCCGTCTGCGGCGGGGATTTCGATGGGCATGGGCCCACACTACCGCCCGTCGATGGACGGGTCCCCATTGTTGATGCCGATCGAACGACCCCGGGCGAAATGGGCGTTGGCGATTTCGTTGACTTCACGGACACTCTTCCCGGGACAAGCCAGCCGGATCCACTCATAGTCCCAGTCCTGCATCTCCCGGACGCGGCGGATCCGTTTATTGACGCGCATCTGGGCAGCAAGATCATCCATGCCGGGGACCGGTCGGGGAGGGGCCACGACAGGTTGGGGCTTAGGTCTCGGCACTTTGGCCGGTCGGGGCGGGGCCTTTGCGGAGTGGACGACTGCCACTGTCAACGCAACCACACCCAGGGCAACAAGCAGGACCCACCAGTATTGGATGATGAGGACTATCACGAAGAGGGCGAGAATGGGGGCACACCCGATGGCGCCGGCGCCCCCGCTTCGTGAACGACGTCGTTTAGCTGCCATGCTGGAACTCTCGCACCAGGGGAGCGGCGTGTCATGAGTATTTACTACTCACTTTGGGCGGTGCCCTCTTTATGCAAAGCCTCGACAGATGCTCACTGTGAGAACGACGCAACGAGGCCGGCGAGCGGAGGGGGTGCATGTCCGGCCGGCAATGCGTCGATGAGCAGGGGCGCGTATCGGACCTTGTTACCGCTGCGTCCTCTGAAGAACCGGCGCAGTTGCGACGTCACCGGTCGCTCTCGCTGCGACGGCTGGCGTTGGAGGAGCCGGAACGACGCGAGCTCACCTTGAGCTTCGATGACCTTGAGCACGGCATCGACGCCGAGGCATCGGATGAGTTCGTCCTCCAGGTCGGCGTGACAGACGTGGAACCCAAGATCGGCCAGGGGCCCGGATCCGATGCCGGCCCGCTCGAGCGCGCGGGCGATGCCACCAGACTCTCCTGCATCGCAGACACCAAGTAACCGGTGGCCTGCGCCATTCGGGCCGTAGCGGTCGAGGAAGTGCACGATGCTGGTCGCGCCTCCCATTGCCACGACGAACACCCGCGCTGCTGTCAGATCATGGCCAAGCCGAAGGGCCAGCGCCTCGACCGCCAACCGGTCACTTTCGCCCTCGACCAACACCGTCGTCGCCTGCATGGAAACCAGTATGTCGGACGCCCTGTCGCGGCGACGATGGTGATGCTGTTTAGGAAGCTTGGACGGGCCGGAGTTGGCCCCCAGTTCGAGGTGATCGCTCCTATGACGGAGGGCCGAGTGACCCCGGATCGACGAAAGCAATCTTGCCAAGGAGGGTGATGTTGTAACTAAGTTTCAAGATCCACGCATCGTTGTCACGAATCCCTACATCGACTGTGAGGCCAGAGAAAATGTTACTGACTGGCTGCGCAGTAAACGGCGCGTGCCCCGCAAGGAAGTGGCGCGGACGCCACTTGTCGATAGCGAATCCAGCGTTTATCGACTGATGATCGTCGGAGATTGCGCTCAGGCCAGCGAACGGAGCCCATAGTTGGAGTGAAAATACCGTTGTATAGTCGTGCTGGTTTGATGACGGCCGTGGAATTGAATAGTGGTTGATCGCCCAATTAAGCGGCCCTTCCTGCAATCCAAAGCCGAGGGATACGGTGTTGGTGGGAAGGAAATCGACGGTTTCGTTCAACCAGGCCGCATTGCTGTTTCCCTCCAAGTTGGCCTCCACGACGCCGGACAGGACCAACAGCCAGTTCTGATCAAGAATTGTCCGTGGCGGTGCCTGTCCCACCGCCAGTGCGGCCGGAGTAATCAGCCAGTTTTGACCCGAGAAGTTATTGAGAACAATTTCGGTCATCAGGATTCTCCTTAGGTTCCGATACAAAGTGCCGCCCTGCATAGGATCATTTTGGGAAAACTACCCGTCAAAGGGGTCTGATAGGGAGACTAAGAGGCACCCGTTACTGGGGCGTTACGGGCCGGCAAGCAAAGGTGAGCCGGCTTCACCCCTGCCGCTGCGGTGGTGCAAACCTGGGGACCCTGCATCTATTCAGCGGATCTCACCCGGAGCGGGTGAGGTTCTTGCCGGGCCTTACGCCAACAATAGTCATACCCTTCACGGGTAGGGCCGAGGGACAGGCCGTCCTGGAAACGAGAATGCATCTTTGAGAGCAGGTACGCCAAATGAGTTTCCGCGGTGTGACGGCCTTCGCGACATCGACGTACGCTTAGGCAACCGTGCGCGAATTCTTACAGGACCCTGAAACGTTTGCGTTGCTTCTGCTGGCGGCGCACATATTAATCGTGACGGTCGTAGCTGTCCTCGTGTCGATGAATCGCCGTCCTTCCTCCGCTATTGCCTGGGTGCTCGCCATAATCTTCATACCAATTCTTGGTGCCGTAGCGTATTTCTTTGTCGGCTACTCGAAGCTGCCCAAAGCGCGCCGGGACAAACAGCGCGAAGTCAACTCCCTGGTCCTGGAGCGGACTGAAGGCAGCCCGCTGATTAGCCGCGGCCTCGACTGGCCGGACTGGCTGCATTCGGCGGTGGCGTTGAACAACAACCTTGGGGCGCTCCCTATGGTTGCTGGAAACAGCGCGACCCTGTTGGACGATTACAACGGCACCTTCGATGCCATGATTGCTGAGATTGATGCGGCCACCAGTTACGTGCACGTGGAGTTTTACATCCTGGTGCTGGACGCGACGACGGCGCCGTATTTTGATGCGCTGGCCCGGGCAAGGCGGCGCGGCGTCGACGTCCGGGTCCTGTCCGATCATCTGGCTGGCCTGAAGTTCCCCGGCCGGAAAGAAACCCTGGACTTCCTCCAGAAGATCGGGGCAGAGTACCGCCCCATGCTGCCGGTGCGGCCGTGGCGCGGCGAATGGCAGAGGCCGGACCTGCGCAACCACCGGAAGATCTTCGTCGCCGATGGCCGCGTGGGATTCACAGGATCCCAAAACGTCATCGACGCGAGCTACGACACCAAGAGCAACCTGAAGCGCGGGCTCCAGTGGCACGAGCTGATGATGCGCGTTGAGGGACCTGTGGTCCGGGAGCTGGATGCGGTCTTCGCGACGGACTGGTACAGCGAAACGGGTGTGATACTGCCCCTGGCCTCAAGCCCCGTAGGAGTCGGCCATCATTCTGTGCCCATTGACGCGCAGGTCCTGCCCAGTGGTCCCAGCTTCGACAACGACAACAATTTGAAGCTCTACGCGACGCTTATCCACAAAGCTGAGCGTCGGGTCAGCATCACCAGTCCATATTTTGTCCCGGACGAATCCATCCTCATGGCGGTTGTCACGGCAGCCGCGCGGGGGCTCAGCGTCGAGCTCTTTGTTTCCGAGGTCGGCGACCAGAGCATGGTCTACCACGCGCAGCGTTCCTACTATGAGGCACTGCTCCGCGCCGGCGTCAGGATTTACCTTTACCGGGCGCCCAAGGTGCTGCACTCGAAGCACTTCACCCTCGATGAGGAGGTTGCGGTGATTGGGTCCAGCAACATGGACGTCCGTTCATTCAGCCTCAACATGGAAGTATCCGTACTTGTCCACGGGCGCGGCTTTGTGGATGCAATTCGCGAGATCGAAGACGGCTACCGCGCGGAAAGCCGCGAGCTGCACCTCGGGGACTGGGTCCGGCGTCCCATAGCCCAAAAAGTATTCGACAACCTGGCGCGCCTGACGGCGTCCCTCCAATAGGGAAGCGGTGCAGCCCAGGCGATGGGTTGACCGTTGCTGCCCCGCGCACGAGAATGCGAACCATGAGTGATCCCAGCCTTTCCGAGCCGGCTCCATTCACCGCCGATGACTTCGCCGAGCGGTTGCGGCGGGCAGCCCGCGCCGCGGGGGAGGCCGGGCTTGACGGCATCCTGGTCACTCCCGGACCGGACCTGCTTTATCTCACCGGCTATGCACCCGTGGCCATCACTGAGCGCATCACCATGCTCGTGGTCCCCGTCGACGCGGAGCCAGCCATGATCGTTCCGAGGCTGGAGAGGCCCGATGCCGAAGCGGCCGCCGGCGCTTCGATTCTGCGGATCACCGACTGGACCGACGGGAGCGATCCCTACATGGAATCTGCGGCGCTGATGGCCGGCGCCGGACGTTATGCCGTCTCTGACTCGGCCTGGGCCATGCACCTGCTCGGCCTGCGGGATCGACTGCCCAAGTCGTCCTACGTGTCGATGACGAGCGCCCTGCCGATGCTTCGGGCGATCAAGGATGACGACGAGATCGAGCGGCTGGCAGCGGCCGGTGCGGCCGCGGACCAGGCGTACGAGGAGATCATCACCGTGCGGTTCGCTGGGCGTAGCGAGACCGACCTCGGCTCTGATCTGGCCGACCTGCTTCGCCAATTCGGTCATTCGCAGGTGGACTTCACGGTCGTCGGTTCGGGCCCCAACGGCGCCAACCCCCACCACGAGATCGGCCCGCGGATCATCGAGGACGGCGACATGGTGGTGCTCGACTTCGGCGGCCTCAAGCACGGCTACGGATCCGACACGACGCGGACCGTGCACGTCGGCGAGCCTACCGCCGAGGAGCGCGAGGTCCATGACGTCGTCAGACACGCACAGCAAGCCGGGTTCGAGGCTGTGCGGCCAGGCGTCGAGTGCCAGGAGATTGACCGTGTCGCCCGGGCGGTGATCACCGAAGCGGGCTACGGCGACTACTTCATTCACCGAGTCGGGCACGGAATCGGACTGACCACCCACGAGCCGCCGTACATGGTCGAGGGCGAAACCCAGATCCTCCACCCCGGCATGTGCTTCTCGATCGAACCCGGAATCTACCTGCCGGGCAGGTTCGGTGTGCGGATCGAGGACATTGTGACAGTCGTTCCCGACGGCGGACGGCGGCTCAACCAGACCTCGCGTGAGATGAGAATCGTCCACTAGTTTGCCGACGTGACGATGACCAGGATGCCTGCGGCGGGTCGAGGCGCAGCAGGTGCCATTGCCATGCGTCAAGCCGGACGAAGAGTCCGTCGACGAGATCGTCACCGGAGCGGTCGAAACTTTCGTCCCGGGTCGGGTCGGTCAGTCTCCACCGGTGACCCCGCAGGTCAGGCCACGGTGCCTTCACCTGGCCGGTTGCGGGCGCATTGCCCAGATTCACGACGATCAGCCACCGGGTGTCACCGTCCCAGCTCCAGGCGACGAGGTGTTCGAAGCTGGCGTCGCCCGGCCATCCCGCACGGTCACACAATTGCCAGTGGCCGTCCCGGAAGGTCGGGTCGGCGACGGCCGCCAGGAGCCGGCGGTAGAACGCCGCGACCTGGTCATCGACCGGTTCGGTCGGGAAGCGGCCGAGGAACACCGGAAGGCGCACCTTCCACCCGGACAGCTGGCCGTGATGAATCAGCCGGGCGCCCGTTTGGGTCAGTGCCGTCACTGCCGCCGCCTGTGCCCGGCCGTCCACGAATACCGTCGCGGCCCGGGGCTCGTCGTGGTTTTCCACGAACCGAACCAAGGCGTTCTGGTACGTGGGCCCGGCGAGCAGGTGCAGCCGCACATCATCCGCACTGCCGCCACGAAGGCGGTCATACAAGCGCTTGTCGTAGCAGTAGTCGAAACCCTGCTGCATCAGGGACCACTCGAGATCCCAGTAGGCTTCGGCGAGGAAGACGAACCCGGGGTGGGTTTCACGGACGGCCCGGGTCACCGTTGGCCAGTACTCCGTGCCAGGTGCCCGGCCGACCCGGGCACCCCAGGTGCGGGCGAAAACGTCGTTCATGACCAGCATCGCCATATCGCAACGCACCCCGTCGCACTGATCAGCAATCGATCGCACCGTCTCTACCGCCGCCGCCCGCAGGGCGGGGTCGAACGCGTTGAGCTGAACGACGTCGGGCCACGCCGGGAAATAGGGGTCCCGGCCGTTGGCGAGCACCCGGCCGCTGGCCTCGATATAGGACGCAGGCTCCGCCGCCAGATCCGCGGCTGTTCCCTGCACGAAGAGCCCGGGTGCCGCCGTCGTCCACGGATGATCCGGGGCGACGTGGTTCGGGACGAAGTCCAGGATCAGGCGGACACTCCGCGCCGCGAGCGCCTCCCGGGCGGCGGCCAGCCCGGCGGGTCCACCCAGGCGGTCATCGACCACATAGTCCCGTACGCAATACGGCGATCCCACGACATCCTCGTCGCGCCAATCCGGGAGTGCCTCCTGGAAATCTGACCTCAGGGCGGGATTTGCCAGGGCGATCGCGATACCGGCGGGGCTGCGACGCCAGACCCCCATCAACCAGACCCAGTCGAAACCCAGGCCCGCAATCCGGTCCCAGTGCCGTTTCGGGACGGAGCCGAGATCGATAGGTGTGCCTTCTTCGAGGCTGATTGATTCCAGCCAGGCCCAGGTGTTGATTTCGTAGATGAAGGGATGGGCTGCCGACGGCGGCAAACGGTCGGGCCCCTCAGTCTTGGTTGCCATGGATTCCCGGTTCCGTTTCCGGTGGTCCAGCCGCAATGGTCGGGTCCGGGGTCTCCGTGAACACCATCCGGTAGCTGTGGCGGGGCGGGTCGAGGAGGAGGTCCGCGACCAGGGCGGTCCATCCGGTTTGGTGCATGGCGCCTAGTCCGGCCCCGTTGTCGCCGTGGAAGTACTCGAAGAACAGCAGGTGATCCTTCCACGCGGGATCCTTCTGTAACCGGTCCACGCCCCCGTAGACGGGTCGGCGTCCGTCCGGTCCGGGGAGCCAGATGTTCACGAGCCGTTCGGCGAGGTCACCGGCAATCTCCCGCAGGGTCAGGTGCTGGCCCGACCGGGTGGGGTATTCGACGGTGAAGTCGGGGCCGAAGAACTGGTCGTACAGCAGCAGCGCCCGAATGGTGAGGTAGTTGACCGGCAACCACACCGGTCCCCGCCAGTTGGAATTGCCGCCGTACATGGCGGTCCGGGACTCGGCGGGTTCGTACTGGATGGTCGCGGCGGGCAGCCCCGGAACCGTGTACGGGGTGGTGTGCCGCTTGGAGATCGACCGCAGGCCGTAGGGCGACAGGAACGCCTCCTCATCGAACAGGGTCCCGAACAGCCGGACGAGTTTGTCCATCGGGACGACCGACAGCAGCGTCCGCCGGGAATCCCCCGAACCGCGGACCTGCCATTCGAAGATCTCGTGCCGGTCGGTCTGTTCCAGCCGGCGGGCGAAGCGCTTCCGCAGGCGCAGGATCCGGTCCGTGTCCTGGGTGGGGAGCGCCACCGCGGGCAGCACCGGGATCAACCCGACGAGGGTCTGCACCCTGATGGGGATGCTGGAGCCGGCGGGGTCGGTGAGCCGGTCGTAGAAGAAGCCGTCCCCGGCGTCGTAGCAGCCTGAATCTTCCAGCGCGTCCATGATCAGAACGGTCTGTTCCAGGAATTTCACGACCATGTCATCGTAGGCGGCGTCGTGTTCGGCGAGCTTGGTCGCCAGGGTCAGCATGGCCACGGAGTAGTACGCCATCCACGCGGTGCCGTCGGCCTGGTCCAGCTTGAAGCCGGGCGGCAGGTGCGAGCGGTCGATCGGGCTAATGTTGTCCAACCCCAGAAAGCCGCCACCGAACAGGTTGTTCCCGTCGGGGTCCTGCCGGTTGAGCCACCAGGTGAAGTTCAGCAGCAGCTTGTGGAATACCCGTTTCAGGAAGTCGACGTCGGTGCCGCCGCTGATGACGAACACCCGGATGGCGGCCAGCGCATGGACCGGCGGGTTGACGTCGTCGAAGCTCCACTCATAGGACGGCAGCGCCCCGTTCGGATGCTGGAACCACTCCCGAAGGAGCACCAGCAGCTGGTATTTGGCGAACGCGGGGTCCAGGTGCGCCCAGGTGATGGAGTGGAACGCCAGATCCCAGGCCGCGAACCACGGGTATTCCCAGGGGTCGGGCATCGCAAGAACGTCGAAGGAGTCCAGGTGACGCCATCCCGTGTTCCGGCCGTTGCGGTGCCCGGCCGGCGGCGCCGGTTGGCCGGGGTCGCCGTCCAGCCACCGGTTGACCCGATACGGGTACATCTGTTTGCTCCAGACCAGCCCTGCGCAGGACTGACGGAGCACCCGCATCGGCTCGGCGCCGATGTCGGCGGGGGCGATCGCCGCGTAGAACTCGTCGGCTTCCCGCTCCCGGTCCCTCATGACGCCGTCGAAGTATGAGCCGGACCAGCGGGGGCCGGGTGCGGACTGGTCCGGGACGGCCCGGTGCAGCCGCAGCCGCAGCTCGACCCGGTCCCCGCCCGGCACGCTCACCTGGTACCACCACGCGGCCTTGGTTCCCTGATGCTGCGGATTCACGGTATCGGCGCCGGAGACCACGTGGTCGTTGATGCCGTCTTTCGGGTAGGCGGTGACCGGAGGCGCCCCGAACAGCCGGGCCGTGTTCGTCTCGTTGTCGCAGAACAAGGCCTGCGGCCACACTCCCTCCCTGGTCGGAGCGGCATCGAGCCGGTAGCCGGACAGTCGTGGGTGCTGGACGGCAACGCCGTCCCCGTCCAGGAACAACGACGGCGGCTCACCGCCCGAGATACGCCACGTGTTGCGGAACCACAGGGTCGGCAGCACAGACAGCACGGCTTCCTCGGACGCATGGTTCTCGATGGTGATCCGGGCAAGCACATCGGTCGGTGAGGCCTTCGCGTACGCGACATCCACCGACCAGTACCGGCCGCCGTCGAAGACACCGGTATCCAGCAACTCGAACTCTGGTTCGTCCCTGGAACGACGGGCGCTCTCATCTATCAGCTGCTGGTAGGGAAATGCTGTCTGCGGGTAGTGGTAGCGCCACCGCAGCCATGCGTGGCTGGGCAGTGCATCCGGGTACCACCAGTACTCCTTGACGTCCTCGCCGTGGTTGCCCTCCGGGCCGGTCAGCCCGAACATGCGCTCCTTCAGGATCGGGTCGGTCCCGTTCCAGAGCGCCAACCCGAGGCACAGGTCATGCTGAATATCGGACAGCCCCGCCATGCCGTCCTCGTTCCACCGGAACGCACGGGACCGGGCATGGTCATGCGGAAAATATTCCCACGCGTCTCCACTGTCGCTGTAGTCCTCACGGACTGTGCCCCAGGCCCGCTCGGCCAGGTAGGGCCCCCATTCGTACCAGGGATTCGCCTCGAACAGGTCGTCCTCCGCCGCGCCCGTGGCCTCAGCCAGCCGGGCGTGCTCGGCGGTCGCGCCCCGGGGCGCCGCCGGCGGCGTCGTGTTCTCGGTCATGGGTCCTCCCAAGGAAGCGTGCCTGCCGAACCTATCAAGACATGCCCGGATGGCGGCCCGCGACCTGGCCTGCCGACCCTCCACGACGCGCCGCGCCGGGTGTGCCCTCTGGCACGACGATAGCAGGGGCTGTGCAGCCCTGGCTGGCCCGGAACGACAATTCACCGTCAGTTCACGTCTATGGCGCGCGCCGCCGTGAGCGGTCCGCGGCGGCCGAGCGCCCAGACGGTCAGGGCGAAGCAGCTTAGCGCCGCGCCCGTGAGCGAAACCGCCGACCAACCGCCCGCGCTCCACAGGAGCGCCGCGGCCGCGGAGCCGATGGCCCCGCCGATGAAGTTGGCCGTGACGTACACAGTGTTGAGCCGGCTGCGGGCCTCGTGGGACATCGACAGCAGGCGTGTCTGGTTGAGGACGTTTTGCCCCTGGACCGCGACGTCCAGGACAAAGACCACGACGACGAGCAGGGCCACGGAGCTGCCCGCGAAGCAGGACAGCACGAAGGACGCCACCGCGAGTACCCAGGCGATGCCCGTTGCCGGCAGGGACCAGCCGCGGTCGTGGAGGCGGCCGGCACGCTGCACGGTCACCGCGCCGGCGATGCCCGCGAGCCCGAACAGGCCGATCACCTCGACCGGATAGCGGAACGGCGCCCCCGCCAGCAGGAACGTGAGCGAGGTCCAGAACAGGGTGAAGACCGCGAACCCCGTGGAGGAGAGCGCGAGTGTCCAGCGCACGGCGCGCTCTTTGACAATGACGGCCCCGAGCGATGCGAGCAGCGCCGGGTAGGGGATGCGCGCCTTGGGCGGGAGCGGCGGCAGCACGCGGTACAGCAGCGCGCCGAGGAGGACGACGGCTGCTGCGGCCGCCGCGTACACGGCCCGCCACCCGCCCGCGGCGGCAATGAAGCCGCTGATGGTCCGCGAGGCGAGGATGCCGGTGAGGATGCCCGCGACTACGGTCCCCACGACGCGGCCGCGTCGTGCGTCGTCGGCGAGATCCCCGGCGAGCGGGGTGAGTATCTGCCCGGCGACCGTCGTGACGCCGAGCAGGCTCACCGCGACGAGGAGGAACGTCATGGACGGCGCGGCCGCGCACAGCCCGAGCGCGACGGCCGAGGCGAGCATCATGAGCGCCACCAGCCGCCGCCGGTCCAGAACGTCGCCAAGCGGCACGATGAGCAGGATGCCTGCCGCGTAGCCGAGCTGGGTGGCCGTGACCAGCCAGCCTGCGGTGGCGGCGGAGGAGTGCAGATCGGCCGCGATCATATCGAGCAGCGGCTGGGCCCAGTACAAGTTGCCGACGGCGGCACCCGCCGCCACGGCGAACAGGAGCGTGAGCCCCGTGGTCATGGCGGGCCGGGGTGCGGGCATCGCCCTTGGCCGGACGGGTTCCCCGGCTGTGGTCTTCCGGCGGGTCATTGAGCATCCCTTGCGTTGAGTTGTCGACTTGCGAAAGCCGCGCACAGGGCGACGGCGGCCGCGAGGAGGAGGCTGGTGAGCACTCCGGCGTGGAACGTGGAGGGGTCGGCCAGCAGGGACCCGAAGACGGCGACCGCGAGGGCCCCGCCGAACTGCCGGCTCGTGTTGAAGACTCCGCTGGCCGTGCCGGATAGATGTGCCGGGACGGCGTTGAGCAGGGCGGCGGTGATCGGCGGCATGATGAGCGGGCCGGCCAGACCGACGAGGACCATGAGGCCCGACACCGCTCCTACCGGTGCCCCGGCGGGGAGCAACGCGATGGCCGCGAGACCCGTGGCCATCACCACGAATCCGAGCACCACCAGCCGCCTGGTGCCAGAGCGCTCGACGATCCGGGCGCTGAAGGGTGTGATGATGAGCCCGATCAGCATCATCGGAAGGAACGCGATCCCGGTCTGGAACGACGACAGCCCCCGGTGTTGCTGCAGGTCCAGGCTCATCACGAACGGAAGCCCGTAGTACCCGACCATGAAGGCAAAACCGGCAGCGGCGGCGACACGCACCGTGCCGGAGCGGCGGAGCTCCGGCGGCACCATCGGATGCCGCCCCCGGGCCTGCAGGACGGCGAACGCGGCCAGCGCTGCCAGGCCGGCAGCCAGCGCTGTGACGACTTGCGGGGCGGCAAACCCGGCTGCGCCGGCCTCAATGACGCCGTACGTGATGCCGCCCATGGCGAGCATCGCCGTCGTCTGTCCGATCCAGTCGATCGGAGCACTGTGGCGGGCCGAGCGCGGCGTACGGGCCAGCAGGATCAGTGCGGCGACGCCGACCGGGAGGTTGATGAGGAAGATGAGCCGCCAGCTCACGAGGTTCAGCAGCCCGCCGACCACCGGCCCGGACGTCGACGCGATCGCCCCGCCCATGGCCCAGAAGGCGACTGCCCTCGCCCGCCGGGCCGGCTCAGGGTACGCCTGTCCGATCAGGGCCATGGATGCGGGCATCATCAGGGCGGCCGCGGCGCCCTGCACGAATCGGGCCGCAAGGAGGGTGGCGAGATCCGGCGCGACGCCGCACGCCAGCGAAGCGATGACGAAAACGGCCAGCCCGACACCGAAAGACCGTTTGGCGCCCAGCCGGTCGGAGAAGGCGCCGGCCGAGAGCAGGAACGCGGCGAACATGAGCGTGTACCCGTCCAGGACCCACTGGAGTCCTGTCATGCCCCCGCCGAGGTCGGCGCGGATGCTGGGCAGGGCCACGTTCACCACCACTGCGTCCAGGGTGATCATGAAGAAGCCCACGACGGACGCGGCCAGGGCGGTTCCGGCACGCCGGACCTTGGTGCCGGCCTGCACGTCAGGGGGCGCTGCGAGGCTGCCGATCTCCATGGAAACTCCTTAGGTACTGCGTGTTGGGTACTGTGTGCAAATCCCGCATCGCGCTGTCGGTGGTACATCCATGCAACCGTCCCCGGCCGGGATCAGGCAGTGCCCTGCCTTTACTGGTTCTGGCAGTACCTCCCACGAGTGCGGCCGCCTGTGTAGCGTGGACAGCATGGACAATCGGATGGAGGTGCGCGAGTTCCTGTCCTCGCGCCGTGCAAGAATCACGCCGGAAAAGGCCGGGCTCACCGTTTACGGCGCCATCCGCCGCGTGCCGGGTCTGCGGCGCGAGGAGGCGGCCATGCTCGCCGGCGTCAGCGTGGACTACTACACGCGCCTCGAGCGCGGGAACCTCGCCGGCGTGTCCGAGGGCGTTCTTGACGCACTGGCCCGGGGACTGCAGCTCGACGACGCCGAACGGGACCACCTCTTCGACCTCGCCCGGGCCACCAACGCCTCAGCCCGGACCCGGCAGGTCAAGGCTCCGAAGCAGCGTATCCGCCCCAGCGTGCAGGCCATGCTGGACGCCATCATCGGCGCCCCCGCGTTCATCCGTAACGGGCGCATGGACCTGCTCGCAGCGAACCGGCTCGGCTACGCCCTGTACGCCCCGATGTTGACGGACCCGGTGCGGCCGGTCAATTACGCGCGGTTCATTTTTCTCAATCCCCGCGCCCGTGACTTCTACCCCGACTGGAACCTCGCGGCCAACAACAACGTCGCGCTCCTGCGCACCGAGTCAGGACGCAACCCCTATGACAAGGGCCTCGCTGACCTGGTCGGAGAGCTGTCCCTGCGCAGCGAGGAATTCCGTGTCCGCTGGGCCGCCCACAATGTGCGCAGGCATTACTCCGGCAATAAGCACTTCCACCACCCCGTCGTAGGAGACCTTGAACTGCAGTTTGAAGCACTGCAGCTCGCCGAGGACCCCGGCCTCACCCTGACGGTATATCCCGCGCAACCCGGTTCGGCGTCCGCGGAATCCCTGCGGCTGCTCGCAAGCTGGGCGGCGACGGAGCAGGCCGAGGAGCTCACCGCGGACAACCCGGCCTGACGTCACCGGCCAGGCGACTGTTTCACATTGGAACACGGGGCCCGCAGGCGCGCCCCTACTGGCGCTGGTCGGAGCCGAAGTGGGATGCTCCCTGACGGTGTCCTCGGTTGCCGAGAACGTCACCGACCCGCACGTGCGGTTCATCCGGGTCCTCGACGAGACCCTGCCGGTCTACCTGAGGATGGCGTGGCGCGGGGAGGCCGGGGCACGTATTCGTCATCAACCTTGAGAACAAGGGCTACGGCACCGTTTGGGCGCGGCACCGCTTCGCCGGGCGACCAGGACGCCACCCGCCACAACCCCTTCGTTTACTTCGAGGCAAAAACGTCGTCTCCGGAGTGCCAGCGCAATGTCGTGGACTTCACCCAACTCGTCCGTGACCTGGGGGCGGCCGCGACGACGCCGAACCTTTCCTACTACAGCCTTCTGGCGACCATCGAAGACATCTTCGCGCTGCCCCGCCTCGGCTACGCCGGTGCGCGGGGACTGAACAGCTTCGGCCCCGACGTCTTCAACGCCGCACACTGACCACAACTACCCTTGGTCATGGTGTGGCCGGGACTTCCGGGCGCCCGACGGGCCGTTCGTCCGGCACGGAGAGGCAAGACAGTGCGGCAACGACGTGGGCCTGGACGCCTATGGACAGGGTCGGGTCGATCACGGGGGCGAAAAACGGGGAGTGGTTCGCCGGGATATCCCGGGCGACTGTTCCCTTCACGGCCGCGGCCCGGTAGGTGTCGGGGTCCACGCCGCCGAGGAGCCAGAATGTGTAGGGAATACCGAAGGCGTCCGGAATGCGGCTGAAGTCCTCGGACGCGGTCTGCCGCTCGGCGGCGTGCACCGCGTCTGCCCCGAAGCGGGCGGTAAAGGCAGCCCGCACCCGTGCTGTCACGGCCCCGTCGTTGCTCGTCAGGGGGAACTGATCGTAGTACTCGAACTCAGGTTCCCGGGGTGATCCGGCCGTGGTGCACTCGCCCTTGACGATCCGCTCAATCGCGGCGAGCACGCCGGCCCGGACCTGGTTGTCGTACGTGCGGATGTTCAGCAGGAGCGTGGCGCTGTCCGGGATGATGTTCGATTTCGTTCCCGCGTTGAGCGCTCCTACGGTGACGACGGCGAAGTCGCCGGGCTTCGTCTCGCGCGAGACGATCGACTGCAGCCTGAGCACGATCGAGGCGGCCAGCACCACGGGGTCCACGGCCATGTGAGGCATCGAGCCGTGCGCGCCTTTCCCGTACACCGTGACCTTGAGCGAGTCCCCGGCCGAGAGGACCGGCCCGGCCGCGGTGGCCAGTGTTCCCGCAGCGAACGGCATGACGTGCTGGGCGAGCGCGACGTCGGGTCGTGGCACTTTGGCGACGAGACCGTCGTCGAGCATAGCCCTGGACCCGGCACCGACCTCTTCGGCCGGCTGAAACAGGGCGATGTAGGTGCCGGACCAGGCATCGCGGCCGTCCGCCATCAGCTTGGCGGCTCCGAGCAGCGTGCTGACGTGAACGTCGTGCCCGCACGCATGCATGACGCCGTCTATGGTCGAGGAATAGGGCACCCCGGTGGCCTCGGTGACCGGAAGCGCGTCCATGTCGGCACGGGCCAGCACAGTGGGGCCTTCTCCGTTCTCAAAGACGCCGACGACGCCGGTGCCGCCGATCCTGGTTACCGAATAGCCGAAGGCGGTGAGTTTCTCCTCGACGCGGTAGGAAGTTCGATGCTCTTCGAGGCTCAATTCGGGGTGCCGGTGCAACTCGGTGTAGGTTTCCCGGACCCAGCCGAGCTCGGACTCGAGGGCCGCCAGGACGGTTTCAGGACTGTTCATGCGTGTCACGCTCCCGGAGTCCCGGCGCCCGGGCCAGCCGGGCGCAACTGACAGAACCCAGCATAGACCGGCACGCCGACGGGGAGCAGGGCTCTTCACTCAGGTGGCCGGAGGTATCGGCGCCCCGGTGGTGGCACCCGTCGGCTAGTCGGCCCCCTGCACGTTTCACCTTCCCCGGATGAGGTCCACGCTACGGTGCGGGACGAGAATGAGGGTACTCGCCCGTGGCAGGGCCGCCTGCCGCATCCATGTCGGAAAGGGGCCCCCAATGTCGAGACCACATCGGATTTTTGCAGGATCAGTCGCAGCCGCTGCAGCCATGGCGCTGCTCACGGGCTGCGGCTCTCTCACCCCCAATAACACCGTCAGCAGCAACAGAGCGGAAAAGAATGTTTCGCAGGCCTGTGCTGCTGCCAGCGCCTTTGCCGCATCCCTGACCAATTTCAAGCAAACCCTTAAGCCGGGGGCCACGGTGGGGCAGATCGATTCGGCGCGGGATCAGGTCGCGAAGTCGTACAACGACCTCGTGAAAGCGGGCCAGGACGTCGTCAAGGACGAAATGAACGCCGTCCAAGCTGCCGAGGACAAGTTCGACCGGGCCGTCAGGGCTGTTCCGAACGATGCCACCTTGAGCCAGGCGCTTACTTCGCTGCGGGACGAGGCAGCCAACGTCCAGGCCGCGGTCAGCGACCTCCAGACAGGGGCCAAGTGCTAAGCCCGGGATCCTCCGGCGGGTACTACCCGCCGGAGGATCCTCGGTAACGGCTTACTCGGCTCCTGGCGATGCGGTTTGCCAAATCAAGTCGCCGAGTTCGCGCAGCGTCTCGCCGGTGATCGCGTGCCCGCCTTGGTCCCGACGGGCGCGGGACGTCGCCGCAGAATCCGTCAGCAGATAGGCCCATGTGCGCTCCAGGAGCTCGGCTGGGATCACCCTGTCCTGATCGCCCTGGGCAACGAAGACCCGAAGCCCGGCCAGGCGCGCCGGCGGTCAGCGACTCCGCGATGGGTCTTCCAGGTTTGTTGAATCGTCAACAAAATTCGGAGGGGGTCTATTCCCGCCCGCAGCGCTCAGGGGCCGCGGCGGCCGGCCCACAGTGCATGCAGCAGCGGAGCCACCGATGCGATCATCAGCACGCTGCCGAGCACCGGGTCATCCGCCCGGACCAGGGAACCTGCGACGAGCAGGGCGCCAAATATGAGCGCCGAGCCCGCCCGCTGCACTGTGCGGTCCAGCCGTGCCATCTGGCGTTCCAGGCGCGGATTGGCCGTGGCCAATGAACCGTCTTCGATTCGGGTCACGAGCCGGTCCAGGCGTTTTGGCAGGCGCAGCGCGACCCCGGCGGTGTCGAGCGCCTGCTGGGCCGCGTCCTGCACAATGTTGCCACGCTCGTCGCGCAGCAGCCGCGCCGCATAGGGCTCGATCGCGTCCCACAGATTGAACCGGGCATCCAGTGCGCTGCACACCCCCGAGGTCAGGGACATCGCGCGGATGATGAGCAGGAAATTCTCCGGCAGCTGGAACGGCAGTGAGCGAACCAGATCCCCGAACTCCACCGCAAAATCAACGAACTCGCGTGGGTCGACCTCGCGAAGCTCGGCGAAGCCCATCCCGCCAAACCGGGCGAACAGGTGCGTCATCGCCCGCTCGAGTTCGGCCCTGTCCGCCGACGGCGCCAGCACACCCACGTCGCTGATCGCGCTCACCAGACCCTTGCCGTCACGGGCGGCGGCCGCGATCAGCAGCTTCCGCAGGCCGCGGCGGGTGCTGGGCGGCACCTCGCCCATCATGCCGAAGTCGATAAACGTCAGCTTCCACGGGCGCCCGCCGGCTGAGTCGGTAACCGGGGTGACGAAGATGTTGCCGGGGTGCGGATCGGCATGGAAGAAACCGCTAGTGAACAATTGCTCGAACATGACCGAGGCGAAAACCGGGGCCACCCGCGTGGGATCGATGCCCGCCGCCTGAAGGGCCTCCGCGTCCGTAATCTTGATTGCCGTCACGTCTTCGAGGATCAGTACGCGGCGGGTACTCCACTCCCACGCGACCTCGGGCACCTCCACCCGGCGGTCGTCGGCGAAGTCAGCCGCGAACCGCTCTGCATTCGCGGCCTCACGAAGGTAATCGATCTCCTCAAGGCTGGTTTGCGCAAACTCCTCGACCAGGGCGGGCATGTCCGCTCGGCTGGACACCACACGGAAGCGGCTGAGCCAGCCGCCCACTTTGCGCAGTGCCGCCAGGTCGACGTCGACAATTGCGTCGATGCCGGGACGTTGCACCTTCAACACCACGCTGCCGAGTCCGGCGTCGGCAGCGTTGGCGGGAAGCAGTTGGGCGCGGTGCGCCTGCCCGAGGGACGCGGCGGCGATCGGCGTCTCCTCGACAAAGGAGAAAATCTTCTCCAGCGGCGCACCCAGCTCCGCCTCGGCAAGTGCCCGGATGGCCGGGAACGCGACGGGTGGAACCTCGTCCTGCAACCCCTCAAGTTCCTTGGTGATCTCCGGCGGGAGCACATCGAGCCTGGATGACAGGAACTGACCGACCTTGATCATCAGGCCGCCCAGATCCACTGCGAGCGTGCGGAAGCGCTGCGCGAACCCCAGCATCCTTTTGGCCCGGTTGCGCTCGGCAATCCTGCCCAATCCGATGCGGGGGAGGAACAGCTCAAACCACCAGGTCCTGGCAAGGTGCCATGCCGCGAAACGCAGGATGCGTCGGTACCGGGCGCGGGCGTCCCCGGCGCCGGGTACCGGGTCCGCCCGGCTCCGACGGTCCGACGTCACCCCTCAGTCCTGGGCGAGGATCGAATACAGCCGACGGCGTGCGTCGTTCAGCACCGCCACGGCTTGCTGGACCTGCTCCGGTGTTCCCGTGCGACCGACCTGGGACGCGGCCTGCGCGAGCTCGATTCCGGCCTTGGGCAGTGCCGCGAATCCGGTGCCCGTCGCGTCCCACGGTGCCGGCTCATCGGCCTGCGCGACCTCCTCCCTGCCCGCCTCGGTCAGCGAGTAGATCTTGCGGCCGTTGGATTCCTCGGCAAGGATGATGCCCTCATCGGCGAGCAGTTGAAGTGTCGGGTAGACGGACCCGGCGCTCGGCTTCCAGCTGCCATTGCTTCGCTCCTCGATCTCCCGGATGATCTGGTAGCCGTGCATCGGACGCTCCGCGAGCAGGGCCAGCACGGCGGACCGCACTTCGCCCCGCCCGGCGCGGGTGCCCGAGCGCTTTTCAAACCGGGACCGCAGGTCCTCAAGGGCCTGCCACATGCCGTCGATGTTGGGACCGCCAAATCCGCCGGCCGGGTATGAATTACGCATGTTGCTCTCCTTATCGAATCGCGAACGATACTCAACGATACGTACCGATATACGAAAAAAACCAGCAGTCTGGCGGGCCGCCGGCCTCCTTCAGCCGCTGATCACCGTTTCGTCACCCGGTCACCGAAGTTGGGTGGTTTGATTGGTCAGTGCTCCGTCTAAAACGCCTTGTGGTTTTCACCCTGTTCGCGGTTTGTGCCATCACCGCATTCTCGTTCTGGGTCATCCGGCAGCCCGGCGCAGACACCCACGGTGTCCTTTCCGCGCCGCCACAGGCGGGGGCGAAGCTTGAAATGCTGTCCGCCGGCATCACCAGTGCCGTGAACGTCACCCCGAGCCCGGATGCCCAGTGGCTGATCGGTGCTGCCGCGGAGACCGGAATCCCCGCCCGCGCCCTCCGGGCCTACGTTGCTGCGGCCGTCACGGCCAACGAGTCCGCTCCGGCCTGCGGGATTGGCTGGAATACAGTGGCGGCCGTCGGCTTCGTCGAATCAGGGCACGGCACGTACGGTGGCGGCAGCCTCAATACGGCGGGGCAGGCGAGCGGCCCCATTGTGGGCCCCAGCCTCAACGGCGCCGGGTTCGCCGCCATCGCGGATACCGACGCCGGTGCCCTGGACGGCGACGCCCGCTGGGACCACGCCGTCGGACCCATGCAGTTCATTCCCTCCACCTGGCAACTTGCGGGGCGGGACGGAAACGGGGACGGCGTAGCCGACCCGTTCAATATCGACGACGCCGCCCTCAGCGCGGCGACATATCTGTGCGGCCACGGCCGCGACCTCACGACCGCGCAGGGCTGGACCGACGCCATCTACTCCTACAACCAGTCCGACCCCTACATTCGACAGGTGCGGGCCCAGGCGACCGCCTACGCCGCGAAGGCGGGCACCGCCGGGTAACCTCGGATGGAGGCGGCTAGGTCAAGTGGTCGAAGTCCCCTCGCGTCCATGCCGCGTGGCGCTGGGCGGAATCGTGCAGAACGGCCCTGGCTCCGGACGCGATGACATTATTGAAGTTGCCGTAGATCCGATCGAACTCCAGCTCACCCAGCTGCCTGGCGATCCGCAGCGCCACCGCGCCGGATAGCGGCAAACGGTTCGGGTAGCTGCGCATGAAGGCGATGGAACGGCGGTCTGGATTCGGAAAGACGCTGTCACCTGTCAACAGCACTCCGTTGCCGGCCGCTCCTGGAACCCAGTGGGCCACCGCGCTGCCCGGAAAGTGCCCCCCGGTCTGGTGCAGTGTCAGCCCTTCGGCGATAGTCCGACTGCCGGACCAGTAGTCGATGGCCGGATCGTTGCGTCCCAGCCATGTCCGGTCTGCCTCGGCCACAAGGACAGGGACACCGCCCAGCCGACGCGACCACTCGACCTGCACGCCAAACATGTGCGGGTGACTGGCGGCGATGGCCAGGACCGGGCCTCGCTCGAGGACTGCCGTCACAGCGCTGTCATCGACGTATCCGACCGGGTCCCAGAGCAGCGAACCCTCGCCCGTCACCACAAGCTGCGCCGTCTGGCCGATCCCCACTTTCGGCGCAGTCGTGATCCCGATAAGTCCCGGTTCGTTCTCCTGCAGCAAGGCCCGGTGCCCCTGCTGCGCCAGCCCCTCCAGGGTGAGCCACTGCTGGCCGTCTGCGGGCACGTACTGCCGCTCGTCGCAGCAGATCGGACAGACTTCCGGGACGGGTTCGTCGCGTTCGACGCCGCAGGTTGCGCAGATCAGCATGGTCGGCCCCCTCTCACCCTCTTGTGTCCTGCTCGCCTGTGTCTTTCATGGTCGGCTGCAGGCCGGCACTCCCAGACTATGGCAGACGGGAGTACCAAGCCGGGACCCGGGGGCACCCAATGGTGGCATGATGGGCGCATGAGCCGAGTCACGTGCGATCTGACCATCTCCCTCGACGGATTCGTCGCCGGTCCGAACCAAAGCCTGGAGGAGCCCTTGGGCGCGGGCGGAAAGAACTTGCACAGGTGGCAGTTCGAAGAGCCCGAAGCCAATGCAGCCGAGCGAGCGGGCATCCTCGCGGCGGGCGCCTACATCATGGGACGCAACATGTTCGCCGGTCCCGGGGCGTGGGCTGAGGAATGGCGGGGATGGTGGGGTGAGGAACCGCCCTATCACGCGCCCGTATTCGTTCTCACCCATAGCCCGCGCCGGCCCCTGCTGATGCAGGGAGGCACCACGTTCAACTTCGTGAGCGATGGCATCGAATCGGCGCTGGCGCAGGCGCGCGAGGCCGCCGGCAGCAAGGACGTGGCGATCGCCGGCGGGGCGCAGACCGCCCGCCAATACCTGTCGGCGGGGCTGGTTGACGAGCTCCGGCTCCACATCGCGCCCGTGGTCCTGGGAGCGGGTGAGCGGCTGCTCGACGGCGTCGCGAACCTCAAGCTTGTGCCGACGGAAGTGGGCGGCACGCGCCTGGTCACGCACGTCCGGTATCAGGTAGTGCGCTGACTGAATTCCACGAGCCGCGATTGCATCTCCCAGTACGGCGTCGCGCCGGGCACCTGCTTGCCGTCCCGCAGGGCAGTGGCCACGTTCACCGCCGCGTCAACGGCCGCGCGGTACGGCAGCGAGCCGGAACTGACCCGCCGGACCCCCAGCTCACCCAGCTCGGCAACGGTCAATGACGGATGCGCCAGCACGTTGACCGGCAGCCCGATGCCGGCGGTGATCCTCCGGATGTCCTCCGGAACCACAAGTCCGGGGACAAAGATCCCGTCGGCTCCGGCGTCGGCGTAGACGCCCGCACGGAGCAGGACGGCATCGACGGTGGCTTGTTCGCCGAACCATATGTTGTCCACCCGGGCGTTGATGAAGATCTCCGGGCAGCGCCGCTTGACGGCGGCAACCTTGCCGGCAAAGGCTGATGGATCGACCAGGTGCCCGGCCGTGCTGTCCTCCAGGTTGATCCCGGCCACGCCCAGGTTGGCCAGTTCGGCCACATGTTCTGCAACTTCGTCTGGGTCATCGGAGTAGCCGTCCTCGATGTCCACCGTGAGGTGGACCGGCAGCCGGCGCAGCTGCGCCACCAGCGCGGCGGTTGCGGCCTGGCTGGACCGGCCGCCGTCGGGCAGTCCGGCGCTTGCTGCAATGCCGAAGCTGGTGGTGCCGACGGCCGGGAATCCCGCCGCCGCAAAAGCCAACGCGGATCCGACGTCCCACGCATTGGGCAGCAGGAGTGGCTCCCTGGTGTGGTGAAGTTCCCGAAAAGTGGCCATGCTCATCCCTTCGCGGCTTTGGCGGCCTTCTTGGCAGCCTGCTTGCTGGCACGCACCTTTCCCAGCGACTCCGGGTCCACAATGTCGGCCACGGAAAGGTACGCGCCGTCCTGGCCGTACGGGCCGGCAGCCTCCCGCCAGCCTTCAGCCTGGAGTCCGCACTGCTTGCCGAGGAGGGCCAGGAAAATCTTCGACTTCTGCTCGCCGAAGCCGGGCAACCCCTTTAGCCTGCGGAGCACTTCCCTGCCGTCCGGGGCATCCTGCGTCCAGATGGCCGTTGCGTCCCCATTCCACTCCCGCTGGATGGTCTCCGCCAAGGCTTGAACGCGTCCGGCCATGGAGCTGGGGTAGCGGTGGACCGCCGGGCTTTGCCTGAAAATTTCCACGAACCCGGCGGGATCGCAGCCAGCGATCGCGGCAGGGTCCATGGATCCCAGACGCGACCTGATCTTTTCCGGCCCCGAAAACGCCGACTCCATGGTCACCTGCTGGTCGAGCAACATGCCGGTGAGCAGCGCGAAGGCGTCATCGCTGAGCAGTTTGTCGGCGGCGGGGTCGCCGGTGATATGCAGTTCCATGCGCCCATCCTGCCACCTGCACCGGGCTCCGCGGGCGTAATCTACGACAGAAGGGTATCTTCCAATGCCAGGGAGCTCATCATGGACAACGAATTCGCCGACGTCGTGGATCATGACGTCACCACCATCACCTGCGTATGCGGCAATACCGTCGGCAACGAGGGATTGATACAGGCCAACTCCCAGGGCGTGCCCGTGCACCTGGGCCGGAGTTCTCCCGTGCCCGCGGGGCTGGCTCCGTGGCCCGAGGACGAGGATCTCTACACCCTGTGCCCCTCATGCGGCCGCGTCTACCATGACACGGTCATAGAAGAGACGGGGACCGCGCCTGTCGCCTTCCGTGTCGATGCCAGCGCCGGACCGATTGCAGAGGCGATCCGCGTCCACTGGGACCTCAGCAAATAAGAGACCGTTCCTGCCCTGAACAAGGCAAGTCACAGGGGCAATTTTTCGGTCCTTGACGCCTCCCGGCGAGCTTGGCATGGTGGAAATTGGATCGAGGAGGCGATCGCCATGCAAGAAAAAAGCTGGTCGGTGAACATCGTCATCGACGAACATGAGAATCAAACGCGGGCCGTGGCGCGACTGAGTGCCGGGAACCGGGCCGAGTTGGAAGGCAGCGGCCTGGCCAGGCTGAATCCGGTGGACTCCGACGTCCCGGAGATCGGGGACGAACTGGCGACTGCACGCGCCCTGGCGGACCTGGCGCACCAGCTGATCGAAGTCACCGCGGCCGACATTGAAAAGATCACCAAGGAGCCTGCGCATCTGCGGCCTTAGCCGGGCCGCACTGCTGAGTGTGTCCGCCTATGCTTGATAGGTGAGTGACATCGCGCATTCAAGCGTCACACTGGATGGCCGTTTCGCCCGGGAGTTCAAAGAGATGGCCATCCCTTGGCGCGCGCAGGAGGCGCCTGATCCGCACCTGCTGGTGCTGAACGAGGACCTCGCCGCCGAGCTGGGCCTGGATCCGGTCTTTCTCCGAAGCCCCGAAGGTCTGCTTCTGCTGACCGGCAACGCCGTCCCGGCCGAGGCCAGCCCGGTGGCGCAGGCCTACGCGGGCCACCAGTTTGGCTGGTACGCGCCCCGTCTCGGGGACGGGCGTGCCCTTCTGCTTGGCGAGATCGCGCACGCGGACGGGCAGCTCCGCGACATCCACCTCAAGGGCTCCGGACGTACACCGTTTGCGCGAAACGGCGACGGTCAGGCGGTGGTCGGTCCCATGTTGCGCGAGTACATCGTGAGCGAATCGATGCACGCCCTGAACATCCCCACCACGCGGTCCCTCGCCGTCGTCGCGACGGGGCGCCCGGTGCAGCGTGAGGCGCTGCTGCCCGGCGCCGTCCTCACCCGGGTTGCCGGCAGCCACTTGCGCGTGGGCAGCTTCCAGTACGCCCGCTCCGCCGATGACACCGGACTGCTTCGCCGCCTCGCCGACTACGCAATAGCCCGCCACCACCGGGCTGCCGCCGGGGCCGGGAACCGTTATCTCGCGCTGTTCCAGGCGGTCGTATCCGCCCAGGCGACCCTGCTCGCCCGGTGGATGCTCGTGGGATTCGTGCACGGCGTCATGAACACCGACAACATGACGATCTCGGGCGAAACCATCGACTACGGGCCGTGTGCCTTCATGGACGGCTTCGACCCCGCCGTCGTTTACAGCTCGATCGACGAGTCCGGACGCTACTCCTACCGCAACCAGCCGGTGGTGGCGGAGTGGAACCTTGCCCGGCTCGCCGAGTCCGTCCTGCCTCTACTGCACGATGACCAGGAGCAGGCGGTGGACCTCGCGGTGGAAGCCCTCAGCGGATTCCGCCCGCAGTACAGTGACGCCTGGTCGGCCGGCATGAACGCCAAGCTGGGGCTTCGACAAGGACTCGACGCCGAACTGACGTCGCCACTGGTGGACGAACTCATGACTCTGCTTCAGGAATCACGGGCGGACTACACGTCGTTCTTCCGGCACCTCGGCACAGCTGCCCGCGGCCAGGCTGAAGCAGCCCGCGGTCAGGTCCTGGACCCGGCACGGTTCGATGCCTGGGTACGCCGCTGGCGTGCCCTGGCGCCGGATGCTGACGCCATGGACCGGGTCAACCCCGTCTACATCCCGCGAAACCACCTGGTGGAGGAGGCCCTGGCCGCCGCCACCGGCGGAAACACGGGCCCGCTGGAGCGGTTGATGGACGCACTCGCCGCACCCTTCGACGAGCGGCCGGGTCTCGAGCGGTACGCCGCCCCCGCCCCGGAAAGCTTCGGCCCGTACCGGACCTTCTGCGGAACCTAAGTCGCTGCATCCGGTGGGGCACGGCGCAGCGGGTGGCCCTACTTCTCCACAACCAGCATCTCAGGTGTCCACGACTGAACCCGGCGGCGGGAGGGTTCGCCGGCAGCCGTGGGGAGCGTGATTTGCGCCCGCCCGTCGCCCAGGTCCTCCCAGCGGCCCGGAACGGCCAGCCCGCGGTCATCCGGGCCGCTGCCGTGCCAGGTGCAGGTGCCGTCCGCCTGCAGTTCAATCGCGTCCCGCCACCGAGCGGGCCCGAAGGCGTAGTGGCGCGGCCGGAACACCATCGTCGAGGCCGTGTCGTCCTCGTGGGAGTGCAGCCAGATGCCAATAATCTCCGGCGGGGGCCCGCTCACTGCTGCGCCCTCCCGGTGGATGCCGTCATCATCCCATCATCCACCGGCCGGGCTGGCCTCGTCACCTTCGAGCGCGGCCCGGATGGTGTCCAGGATCGCCTCAGCCCGTTCGTAGTCCCGGCGGAGCCGCTCCACTTCCTGCCGCAGCCGGACTACCTCACTGTCCACCGGTTCCCCTGCCTCGGTCTCTGCCTGATCCGGGGGACCCGCAGCCGGGGGAGCCGCCGTTGCCGGGGCGGCGGCAGTCGCGGGAGCCGGTGCGGGCTGGGCGGCAGGCAGCGCGAACCCTGGTGCGGTCAGGAACGACGCCCGGGCGCCCTCGAGGCATGCGTCGATCCGCCTGGACTGGCCCCGGGTGAACATGAACATGGCCGCGTCATCGGTGTAGTCCATGTAGTTCATGAACATGTTGCCGTTAGGTCCGTTATTGCAGCTGATTTGCGGGAACTGCGGCTTGCCGAACGTGGCGTCTGCCTGGTTGGGCGTGTCGGCGACCAGGTCGCTTCCGCTGCAGGTGCCGCGGTCGTCGCCCCAAATGTGCCGCAGGTCCAGCCAGTGGCCGATCTCGTGAGTCGCCGTCCTGCCGAGATCGAAAGGCGGCTGCGCCGTTCCACCCGTGCCGAAGCAGAAGCCCGCGATCACGACGCCGTCGGTGGTCGGCGGGCCGCCAGGGAACTGGGCATATCCGAGGATCACCCGCCCGATCCCGTCTTTGAGTTGATTGCACACCCAGAGGTTGAGGTAGTCGTCGCTGGGCCAGGGGTCCGCCCCGCCAGTGGCGCTGGACTTGACGTCGTCGTGTTCAGTGGAGAAGGACGCGACTGTTGACGGCGTCCGGGTGATGCCGTCGGTGGGATTTCCGGCCGGGTCCTGGGACGCGAGCTGGAACTGGACCCTGCAGTCGGCCACCCGGTTAGTCCATACGGCCGGCACCTGCGCTACGTCGGGGTTGGCGGCCCGGAAATCCTGGTTGAGGACTGCTATTTGGCCCTGGATCTGGCTGAGGCTGATGTTCTGGGTTGGGTCAGCCGGGTTGTGCACCACGTGGACGACGACCGGAATGGTGACCACGCCGCTGCGCGCAGTGCTGCGCGTCCGCTGCTCATATGCCAGCGCCCGGTTGTCGATCAGGGCACGGCGTTCCTGGTAGGTGATGCTCCTGTTCAGCAGCCGGCGGTGCACTTCCATGGTGCCGCACAGTTCACGGATATGGGGGCTTGTGAGGTTGAGCTGGATGATCTCGGGCATCGTAACTTCTCCTTCACCTGGGCTCGGGCAGGATGCTGCCCTTCTCGGGCTGAGTCTCTGCCTCTGGCGTTACTCCGGTGTTACCAGCCTCAACGAGTCCTCGGTTCCGTTCCGGGCTGTAACGCCGCGATAACGCGGCAGGGGCTAGATTCTCCAGTCTCTGGTGGAGTTGCCGAGGAGGAAGCGGGTATCAGCGTGGTGGTGATCCTGATCAGGCACGCGGATGTGACGCCCGACGGCGGAGCGGACCCTCCGCTCAATGCCTCCGGCGCCACCCGCGCACAGCAGTTGCGGCACGTGTTGAGCGACGCCGGGGTCACGGCGATCTTCGTGAGTTCGCTCCAGCGGACGCAAGCGACCGCCCAACCGCTTGCTGGGGACCTTGGGCTGCAGGCAGTGGTCCAGGACGACACGGCGTCGATTGCCGCCGCGATCCGCCAGTTGGGGAACGCCGGGACGGCGCTGGTGGTCGGACACACCAACACGCTGCCCGACGTCGTCGTGCGGCTGGGCGGCCCGCCGATGACGCCCATCGCTGCCACGGAGTTCGACCGGCTGGTTGTCTTGGTAAACGGCAGCCTCTGCACTCTTCGCTACGGGTAGTCAGGCGTGGCCGGTGCTAGCGCTCGATGGATTCGGTGCGCTCGGGCCGCCCGTCCACCCACGCGACGAGCTGACGGACGCCCTCGGGCAGGTTCGACTCTGAAAAGCGGCGGCTGCCGGTGTGTCCGGACTCCTCCCAGGAGAGGTCGTAGAGCTGGTCATCAGGTCGCCGCTCAGCGGCAGGGGGTTCCCCTGGTGCCCGCAGTCCCGACTGATCCATGTATGCGGCAAATGTTTCCGCCGCGGGCGGGGGGAGGTCGCTCGTGTCGAGTTCAGTGCGCGCGACAATGCCCGCGATGCCGCCGCCCCTGCGGATTGTTAGCTTCACGGTAGAACCCCGACTCCTTCCCACGCCGTCCTGACCGCCTTCTGCTCGGCGTCACCGAAAAGCGACCCGGCGACGTCGACCGTGGCCTGCGCCGCCTCATCGAATTGGGTGCTGGGTCCCAGGCGCGTGGTCAGGGCCGTGAACCAGATCTTGCCGGCGACGTCCCATGCGTTGCCACCAAGCGCCGTGGCCGCCAGGTAGAACGCGTGGTTCGGTATTCCCGAGTTGATGTGCACGCCTCCGTTGTCGTTGCGCGGGTCGTTGTCATCGGGGAGGTCGACGTAATTGTCCATGTGGGCCGGCTGCCGGTCTCCCTCGTAGGCCGTGCCCGGCTGGCTCATCGAGCGTAGCGCCTTGCCCAGTGCGGGGACAAGGATCCCCTCGCCGATCAGCCAGTCCGCTTCTGCCGCCGCCTGTTTCAGGCTGTACTGCTTGACGAGCGAACCCACCACGTCGGAGAAGTGTTCGTTGAGGGCTCCGGGCTGTTTGCTGTAGACAAGCCCCGCGGTGAATTCGGTGACCCCGTGGGTGAGTTCGTGGGCGATGACATCAAGAGCCCGGGTCAGGCCGCCGACCTGGAAGATCCGTCCGCTGCCGTCGCCGTAGACCATCTGCGCGCCGTCCCAGAAAGCGTTATCGAACGCCACCCCGTAGTGGACCGAGGATACGAGCTCCATGCCGGCTCCATCCAGGGAATTCCGGTGAAAGACATCGCGGTAGAACTCGTATGTCGCCGCGCTGCCGTCGTAGGCCTCGTTGACCGCAACATCTTCTACGGGCGGTTCCGTCCAGCCGCGGGCCCGGACACCGGGCAGGAACGACCTCCCCTTCTTCTGGTTGTCGTAGACCGTTTGGCGGCGTTCGGTCCTGATGCCCAGTCCGGCCAAGCGTCCGCCGTCCAGGCTGAGCTGACGGGCGAACCGGCCCATCACCGCCCGTTGCGAGCGGATCGCCGCTGACGTGGCCAGCGCACGTACTGCGGCTTCCCGCTGTTTGGGCTTACCCTCGATGGCAAGCCGGCCCAGCAGGTCGGGAGGGGCTATGTGGCAACAGGCCCTGGGAATTCCGGTCATGATGTTCCTTCCATGGAGGTCGGCGTATCGAAGTGCGACCGCAGGCTAACGCCGCAAGCGTTACGGCAGCGTTACTCCCGGGTCGGGGGCGTGCACGCGACGGGCCATTGACATCCCCAGCCGAAATGCGGATCCTCTTGGCTAGGACTGTTCCAGCTCGCAGTGACGCTGGCCCGGGGGGTACCAATGGGAAGCGGCGACTTTTGCCATTTTCAACTGAGCTTGTTCCAGTCGTGGAAACTTCGCAGTGACTCGTGCATTCTGCACGTTGCAGCGCGGCAACAGCGGCTCATCACAGCTTTGGCCATCCACGGCCCCCGTCCCCGAAGCTACCTGGTCGGGCTCCTGTGGCCGGAGAGTGCCGAAAGCCGCGCCATGGAAAGCCTGCGGGTGAGCATGCACCTGGTCTCACGACAGGTTCCGGGTCTATTGGTGAACGGGGGCGCCGAGCTTTCCCTCAGCGAGCTGGTCGACGTCGACTTGCACAGGGTCAGGTCCTGCATGCGGGATCTTGGCCAGGCAGGGCTACCCGGGACAAACGTTGCCTCGTCCCTGAACCTGCTGCGCGATGCCGAACTGCTCCCGGGCTGGTATGACGACTGGGTGCTTTTTGAACAGAGCAGATTGCGGCAGGACCGGCTCCACGCGTTCCACATCATTGCCCGCGAGTCGCTGGCTCGCTGCGACTTTGAGGTTGCCCTCGAGGCCTCGGAGGCAGCCCTGGAACTTGAACCGCTCTATGAAAGTGCTGTTGGGCTGCTCATTCAGGCGCAAAGGCTTCAGGGCAACAATGCTGCGGCGCTGCGGGCCTTCGAAACTTATAGAGCGAAGCTGAGCGAGGACATGGGTCTTGCGCCGTCGGAGGGCATCCGGCGCCTCGTCGCTGACGTTGTGTGAGGGCGACTGTGCTTTTTTGACGGCACGGTGGTCAGCTTTTCAAGGGCACGGCTGTCGCCGGGCGGAGCCATGCAGGTTGCTAATCAGGCAGGTTGCCGAGCCAGCGGTTCACCGCCGCGACGACTTCCTCCCGGCTTCGGGCATAGGTGGTGGTGGATTCGTCACCGTCCGACGATCCTTCGATGATCCTTGAGCGGAATGCATCCGGGTGGTCCCGCTCCCGCCAGACCCGAATAACCAAGGTTGCCTGGGGCAGCGTCCCGTTCGAGTCTTCCGAGCCCACGGACCCGTCCGGCGTTGTCCTGCCCATAACGATCAGCTCCTCCCGATCCGGCAATGAAGCGACTCCCTCAATGTGGTTCACCAACTCCCGCAGCTTGGTTCCGCGCAGTCTCTCAGACGAATCTCGGGATTTTCTGCATCGGCCAAACTGTCAAGAGCAGTACATCGAGCGGTCGGAAAATCGTGTCCGTTGTGTGCCTTACTTGGCGGGGCCTTCCGGGCCTACAGTTGGGCTTGTACAACGGCCGACAGGAGAACCTCAGTGATTACTCTGCAGATCGAACACCAGGTCCGGGACTTCGACATGTGGAGGAGGGCCTTCGACAGTGATCCGCTGAACCGTGCCGCGTCCGGCGTGAAGTCATACCGGATCTCGCGTCCGCTTGGCCAGCAAGACTACGTGATGCTGGAAATGGACTTCGAAACACAGGCCGCCGCTGTGGACTTCCTGGGCAGGCTGCAGAACGACACCTGGAAGACCGGCGTCACAGCGCCGGCGCTGGTCGGTGAGCCTTCCACCAGAATCATCGAGACGGTCTCTATCGAGAACGTGCCCGCCCCTTAGGACCGGTGCGGGGGAGTCGCGGCACTAAGGGCGTTTGGGCCGCGCCCGTACGTGCATCCGCTCGCCCTGCTGTCCAAAGAGGCTGATGAACTCGACAGGCCTGCCGTCGGCGCTGGCGAACCAGTGGGGTGTGTGCGTGTCGAATTCCGCTGCTTCGCCAGGACGAAGTTCAAAGTCCTTGTCGCCGAGCACCAGGCGCAGCCGTCCGTTGAGTATGTACAGCCATTCGTACCCTTCGTGAACCCGCGGGTCGGGTTCCGCGCCGCGGGCATCTCCGGCGAGCACCATCTTGAAGGCCTGCAATCCGCCGGGGCGGCGTGTGAGGGGAACCGCCGTCATGCCGCTGTGGGTGATGGGACGGAGGTGAATTCTCGGATCCCCGGTGGACGGAGCGCCGACCAGATCATCGAGGGGAACGCCGTATAACCGCGCCAGAGGCAGCAGGATCTCGAGGTTCGGTTTGCGTTGGCCGGATTCAAGGCGGGACAGGGTGCTGACCGATACCCCGGACGCTACGGACACCTCTCCGAGCGTCAGGTCCCTTTCCGTACGGAGCGCCCGAAGCCGGGGGCCGACCGCCCCCAGGACGTCGTCGAGTTCATTAGCCATATCCCTACTTTGCCATACCAGCAAACTACTTTGCCAGAAGTCGCCTGGCCGTTGGACGCTTGTAGAGCTGCTGGATGACCCTGGCGGCGATCAAGCAGGATGCGACGAAAGGCACATCAGTATGGACACCACACGCTATGACGTTGTCATTGTCGGGGGCGGCGCGGCGGGACTGAGCGCGGCCACCACACTGGGCCGGGCCCTGCGATCGGTGCTGGTCATCGACGCCGGCACTCCACGCAACTCACCCGCGGAAGGGGTGCACGGCTACCTTTCGAGGGACGGCATGAACCCGCTGGAACTGCTGTCCATCGGACGCGACGAGGTGCACTCCTATGGAGGAACCGTCATTGACGGCGAAGCCGTTGCGGCACGGCGAACCCCGGGTGGATTTGAAGTGACCCTCGGTGACGGCCGCCGGTTCTCCGGCAGGCGCCTGCTCGTCACGACCGGCTTGACGGACGAACTGCCTCCCATTGAGGGGCTGCGCGAGCAGTGGGGCAACGGCGTTGTCCACTGTCCCTACTGCCACGGCTGGGAAATCCGCGGTCAGCGGATTGGCGTGCTCGGGACGGGCCCGCAGTCCGTCCATCAGGCACTCTTGTTCAGGCAGTGGTCCCCGGAAATCACCCTCTTCCTCAATGACACCGTGGCACCCACCGATGAGGAGTGGGACAAACTTGCGGCCCGGTCCGTGACGGTCGTGGACGGCGCCGTGGCCTCCGTTGACGCCGTCGACGGTGTCCTCACCGGACTCTCACTCCGCCAGGGCACTCCGTTCGACCTGCAGGCCCTGGCGGTCGGCCCGCGGATGGAGGCCGGATCCGCCCTGCTGGAATCACTCGGGTTGAGTTCGCAGGTGCACCCCTCGGGGGCCGGCCGCTTCGTCGAGACCAACGGCGCGGGCGCGACGGCGGTCCGGGGCGTGTACGCGGCGGGCAACGTGACGAACGTGATGGCCCAGGTGATCACCGCCGCCGCCGAGGGTGTCATGGCGGGTGCGGCAATCAACGCCGACCTGGTGGAAGAGGAAACCCGGTGGGCTGTCGAGGGGCACTTTGGCGCCTTCTCCGCCGCGTCGGAAGCAGCCGTCGCTGAGATCGTGCTGGGCCACCGGCGCCATGGCGTGGAGGCTGGCCAGTAGGCCGGCTGCCTCGGGCCCTCGACGGCCGGACGGGAACTAGGTAGACTGGTCTACCTAGTCGAAGCGAGGGTGGGCATGAGTCGAAGACTGGCTCCGGCGCGGGAGCGCCTGCTGGACGCGGCAGCGCGGTTGTTCTATGCCGACGGCATGATGGCGACCGGAATTGATGCGATCACTGCGGAAGCGGGGGCCGCGAAGATGAGCCTGTACAACAACTTCTCCTCGAAGGAGGAGCTCATGATGGCCTATATCGAGGCCCGTCATGAGGAATGGCTGCAGCTGTACCGGGCCCGCGCCGAACACGTCCACTCGGCCGTCGACGGGGTGCTGGCCGTGTTCGACGCCTACATCGACCACGCGTCGGCGGCATACCCGCATGGTTTCCGCGGATGCGGTTTGCTCAACGCAGCCGCCGAACTGCCGGCAGGAGCGCCGGGCCGGGACGCGGTGCGCCGGCACAAAGAAGAGGTCGAGGCAATCCTCGCCGGGCACCTGCTGGGTGTCACCGCCGATGCCGGCGCCGCAAAGGACGCCGCAGAGCACCTGACGTTCGTACTCGAAGGTGCCATGAGCCGCGCCGGACTGGAGGGACGGCCGGAGCGTCTCCGGCACGCCCGGAACATCGCCCGCGCCGTCGTCGAGGCCCTGTGAACCGCCCCCGCCTTGTGGGGCTCGGAGCCATAACTGTCACGTCCTTGCTGTGGGGAACGACCGGCACGGCTGCCACCTTCGCGCCCGGGGCCGGGCCGCTGGCCATCGGCGCGGCCGCCCTCGGGATCGGCGGTCTGTTACAGGCGGTTATCGCGGTGCCGGCCCTGCGCACTGCCGGCCCGGCGCTCCGTGCCAACCTGTGGGTGGTCTCGCTGGCCGCACTGGCCGTCGCGGTCTACCCCCTGGCGTTCTACAGTTCCATGCACTACGCCGGTGTCGCCGTGGGCTCGGTCGTCTCCCTCGCGTCCGCACCGCTGGCCTCGGGAGTACTGGAACGGGTCGTCGACCGCCGGCCGCTGAGCCTTTGGTGGATGCTGGCGGCCGGCCTCGGAGTGTCCGGCAGCACGCTGCTCTGCCTGTCGAAGATGCACGGCCCGGAGTCCGCCATCGTGTCCACCGTCCTCGGGACCGGCCTGGGGCTCGTCGCCGGCATGACCTACGCCACGTACTCGTGGGGCGTGCACCGGCTCATGTCACGGGACGTGTGCCGTGCGGCCTCCATGGGGGCAGTTTTCGGCGCCGGGGGTCTCTTGCTGATGCTGGTCCTTCTCGTCACGGGAGCGCCGCTCGTCGCTTCCGCCGAGGCGTTCCTCGTTGCCGGGTACATGGCCCTGGTCCCGATGTTCCTCGGCTACCTGTTGTTCGGCTTCGGGCTCACGCGGGTGAGCGCCAGCACCGCTACCACCGCCACCCTCACGGAGCCCGCTGTGGCCGCAATCCTGGCGGTGGTGATCGTAGGGGAGCAGCTCGAAATCCTCGGCTGGATCGGCCTGGGAATCATTGCCGTCGTCCTGCTCATCCTCGCCCTGGCGCCGACGAACACGCCGGCGGCGGTCCCTGCGTCGCCCCGGGAGCCCACCCGGAGCGAAGGCCTGCCGGTGACGGTGCCCACGCGATAGTGGCGGGGCCGCCGTCGTCCCCGGCCCGGAACGGTAGCGATGGGCGAGCGCCGTGCGCGGCGAATGGGTGGAGAATTTAATCCAGGGTTCTGCTGAAGGAGCGGACATGACCGTGGACCCCACCAGGATTGACATCCAGTTCGATCCGACTGTCCAGCGCATGCGGGGGATCTCCAAACACGGCCTCATGCCCTTCGACGTGCCGTACGTCAGCGGCATCGTCGAGAACCTCTGGCTGGGCGGCTGCCAGGCCGGGCTGATCCTCCCCGAATTCGTCAAGCATCTCGTCTCGCTGTACCCGTGGGAGTCCTACGTCGTCACGCACCCCATCAGCTCGCTGCTCCTCGTGACGATGTACGACAGTGAGGACCAAGGGTTCGCGCAGGTCGATGCGATGGCGCTCTGGGTCAACGTCTGCAGGGCTGACGGCCCGACCCTGGTCCATTGTCAGGCGGGCCTGAACCGATCGGCGCTCGTCGTTGCCCGGGCGCTTATCCTCGACGGCATGCCCAGCGCGGACGCGATCCGGCTGATCCGGGCCAAGCGCTCGCCGGCGTGCCTCTGCAATCAGTCGTTTGAGCGGTGGTTGCTGCACTGAACTGCTGCACTCAGCGGCGGTATTGAGAGGCTGCGCATTGGCTCTTGCGGTCCGGGCGGTGGCTGCGGTTTAGACTCGATTCCGGGCGGCCCGTCGGCCGTCCTGCGGCCGCAGCCGGGCCACTGACGACGACGAGGAGGTCACCATGGCGGGCGGAAGCCGCGAGCCGGGACGCACCGTGACCTCCAAGGTGCTGGCCATCCTGGAGGCGTTCGAACAATCCCGCGGCCCGCTGAGCCTGACGGACATCGCCGAGAAGTCCGGCCTGCCGCTCAGCACGGCCCACCGGCTGGTTAACGAGCTCACGGACTGGGGCTTCCTGGCCCGCGGCACCAACGGCCGGTACCAGCTCGGCATCAGGCTCTGGGAACTTGCCCAGAACACCGGCCGGCAGCTCCGCGAGGCCGCGCGGCCCTACGTGCAGGACCTCTTCTCTCTCACCGGCGAAACCGCGCACCTGGCCGTCCGGGCGGGCCACGAGGTGCTGTACATCGACCGCGTCTATGGTTCCAAGCGCGTCCCGCGCGCGTCGCGGGTCGGCGGCCGGCTGCCGATGCACGCGACCGCCGTCGGCAAGGTCATTCTGGCGTTTGATGAGGACTGGGTGCGCGCCGCCTACCTGAACCGGCAACTGGAACGGCACACGGCCCACACCCACGTGGATCCGAAGCGCCTGTCCGAGGAACTCCTCCAGATCCGGGAGCAGGGCTACGCCACCACGCTGGAAGAGGTCCGGCTCGGCTCATGTTCCATCGCCGTCCCCGTCTTCCACACGGGCCGCCTCGGCGCCGCGCTGGGCCTGGTCCTGCCGACCTCCCAGGCGGCCACGATGACCCGCCACCTCCCCGTGCTGAAGGGCATCTCGGCGCAGATTGAACGCGCCACCGCCCGCATCCCGCTCGAAACCCTTCTCGGCAACCGCTTCGCCGGCAACGGCTGAACGCCCGTCCGCTGCACGCCGCCATGAGGCGAGGGGCCACACACGATTGCCTTCCACTCAGTGGAAGGCAAGCCTCCCATCCGGCAGTGATCGGGACCACACTGATGGAAGTGAAGCCGCAGGCTGCGAAGACGCGGCCGGCGGAAACAATCTCAAGGAGTCCACATGTCATCGTCGACAGAAACGGCCGGCCGCTGTCCGTTCGGCCACGGCGCCGAAGCCCCTGCCGGTCACCACGGCTACGAGCCGTTCCAGATGAAGGATCCCTTCCCCGCCTACGCCGAGCTGCGGGCCGAGCAGCCCGTCATGTTCGACGAGCGGACCGGCCTGTACGTCGTCTCCCGCTACGACGACATCAAGGCCGTCTTCGAGGACTGGGAGACCTTCTCCAGCGAAAACGCCCAGGCCCCCGTGCGCGAACGCGGCGCCGCCGCGAAGAAGATCATGGACGACGGCGGCTTCACCGCCTACTCCGGCCTCTCCGCGCGGCGGCCGCCGGAGCACACCCGCATCCGCGCCGTGGTCCAGAAGGCTTTCACTCCGCGCCGCTACAAGGCTCTGGAGCCTTTCATCCGGCAGAACGTCGTGGGGCTGCTCGAAACCATGCTCGCCCGGCCGGACCGCCGCGGCGACATGGTCAAGGACCTTGCTTACGACGTCCCCACCATCACCATCCTGACCCTGATCGGCGCCGACGTCTCGCAGGTGGACACCTTCAAACGCTGGAGCGATTCCCGCGCCGCCATGACCTGGGGCAACCTCAGCGACGAGGAGCAGATCCCGCATGCCCACAACCTCGTGGAGTACTGGCAGGAATGCCTGCGGCTGGTGAGGGCAGCGCACGAGGAAGGCGGCGACAACCTCACCGCGGACCTCGTCAAAGCCCAGCAGGACGGCGCCGAAATCTCGGACCACGAGATCGCCTCGGTCCTGTACAGCCTGCTGTTCGCCGGGCACGAGACCACCACCACGCTGATCTCCAACGCCCTCCGCGAACTCCTGGCCCGCCCCGCACAGTGGGCGCAGCTGGTCGAGGACCCCAAGAAGATCCCCGCCGCCATCGACGAAGTGCTGCGCTACGCCGGCTCCATTGTCGGCTGGCGCCGCAAGGCGCTCAAAGACACCGAAGTCGGCGGCGTGCCGATCGCCGAAGGCAGCCAACTGCTGCTCCTGATGGGATCGGCCAACCGGGACGAAGCCAAGTTCGACGCCGGCGAGGACTTCGACATCACCCGCCCCAACGCCCGCGAGCACCTCTCCTTCGGGTTCGGCATCCACTACTGCCTGGGCAACATGCTCGCCAAGCTCCAAGCCAAAATCGCGCTCGAGGAAGTAGCCCGGCTCGCCCCGGAGCTGCAGCTGGAGGACCCGGAAGCCATCGCCTTCCGCGAAAACCTCTCCTTCCGCGTCCCCGAGACCGTCCCTGTCAGCTGGAAGGCCTGAGAAACATGCAAAGCAACGAATACATCCAGTTCTTTGACGGCGGGATCGAACCGAAGCTGGAAATCCTCGGCGGCAAGGGCGCATCCCTGGTCACCATGACCTCCGCCGGCATGCCCGTCCCTCCCGGCTTCGTGGTCACTACCGCCCAGTTCGATGCCTTCATGGAAGAAGCCGGCATCACCCGGGACATCCACCAGCTCCTCGCCGGGCTGGACCCCGAAGACACGGGGCAGGTGGACAAGGTCTCCGCCGCCATCCGTGAGGACATCCACTCCCGTCCCGTGCCGCAGGCGCTGCGCGAGCTCACCATCGCGGCCTACGAGTCCCTGATGTCCCGCTTCGAGGCGCCGGTCCCCGTCGCTGTCCGCTCCAGCGCCACCGCCGAGGACCTTCCCGATGCCTCCTTCGCCGGGCAGCAGGACACCTACCTGTGGCTCGACGGCGTCAAGGCCGTCACGGACCACATCCGCCGGTGCTGGGCCTCGCTCTTCACCTCGCGCGCCATCATCTACCGGCTCCGGAACAACATCCCCAACGAGGGGCTCTCCATGGCAGTCGTGGTGCAGAAGATGGTCAATTCCAAGGTCTCCGGCGTCGCGATCACCATGGACCCCACCAACGGCGACCGCTCCAAGATCACCATCGACTCTTCCTACGGCGTGGGGGAGATGGTGGTCTCCGGCCAGGTCACCCCGGACAACATCATGCTGGACAAGGTCACGCTGACAGTCATCGCCGAACACCTCGGGGACAAACATGCAGAACTCGTCCCCGACGCCGGCGCCGGGAAGCTCGTCGAGCGCGAAGTCGACGCCGGGCGCCGTGGCCGGCGCAGCCTTTCCGATGCCGAGCTGACCGCCGTCGCACAGATGGCCAAACGCGCGGAGAAGCATTACAAATGCCCGCAGGACATCGAATGGGCCCTCGACGCCGATCTGCCCGATGGCGAAAACCTGCTCCTGCTCCAGTCCCGCCCCGAGACCGTGCACTCCGCCAAGGCATCAATCCACACCGCCCCGCAACCGGTGGTTTCCGGCGGCTATTTCAGCGGATTCAGCGGCGGAACCCTCAAGCCGTCCGCGTAGCACCACGCCCGTCCTGTACCGATTTTTACTGATCCGCTCCATCACCCAGGCTCAACGCCGAGCCCGTACTGAAAGGACCGCCATGTCCCTGAAGTCCTTCCCCAAGCCCTCCGAGCTCCCGGTCCCCGCCGGCGCCGAGGGCTGGGAAAAGATCTACCCCTACTATCTGGTCTTCCAGGACAAGCTGAAGGAGCAGGAAGACGCCAAGTTCTGGTTCTGCGACAGCCAGCACTGGCCCACCGTCTTCAAGCCCTTTGAGACGATCGGCGGCGAGTTCGCGGTCAAATGCCTGGGCCAGTACAACGCCCGGCACCTGATGATCCCCAACGCCAACGGCATCGAATTCCGCATCCACCTGGGCTACCTTTACATGTCGCCCATCCCGGTCCCGGAGGACCGGATCGCCGCCCGCGTGCCCCTGTTCGAACGGCGCGTGGGCCACTACTTCCAGAACTGGGAGCAGCTGCTCAAGCAGTGGCACGTGAAGGTCAAGGGAACGATCGACGAGATGGAAAGCATCTCCTTCCCCAAACTCCCCGACGTGGTGCCCATGGAGGACATCCTCTCCGGCAAGGGCAAGGACGGCTCCGAGACGCTGCTGGAAAGCTACGACCGCCTGATCCAGCTGGCCTACCAGAACTGGCAGTACCACTTCGAGTTCCTCAACCTCGGCTACATCGCCTACCTGGACTTCTTCAACTTCTGCAAGCAGGTCTTCCCCAACATCCCTGACCAGTCCATCGCCACCATGGTGCAGGGCGTGGACATGGAACTCTTCCGCCCGGACGACGAGCTCAAGCAGCTCGCCAAGCTCGCCGTCGAGCTCGGACTGCAGGGTCATTTCAGCAACACGGACGACGTCGACGCCACCCTCGGCGCGATCGCCGCCGCCGCAGGCGGGGACCGCTGGCTGGCCCAATATGAGGGCGCCAAGGACCCGTGGTTCAACTTCACCGTGGGCAACGGCTTCTACGGCCACGACAAGTACTGGAACGAGCACCAGGAAATCCCGCTCGGGTACATCGCGGACTACATCCGCCGGGTGGACGACGGCCAGGAAATCATGCGCCCGGTGGAGGCCCTGATCGCCGAACGTGACCGCATCATCGAGGAGTACCGGGACCTGCTGGAAGGCGAAAACCAAGCCCTCTTCGACGCCAAACGCGGACTCGCCGCCACCGCCTACCCGTACGTGGAGAACCACAACTTCTACATTGAACACTGGACCATGGGCGTCTTCTGGCGCAAGATCCGCGAGCTGAGCCGCATGATGCAGGCCGAGGGCTTCTGGACCGAACCGGATGACCTCCTGTACCTGGGCCGCAACGAGGTGCGCGACGCGCTGTTCGACCTCGTGACCGGCTGGGGCGTGGGCGCCAGGCCGATCGGCCCCGATTACTGGCCGGCCGAAATCGAGCGCCGCCGCGGGATTGTCGAAGCCCTCAAGACCGCCCGTCCCGCCCCGGCGCTGAACACGCCGCCGGAATCCATCACCGAACCCTTCACCCGGATGCTCTGGGGCATCACCACCGAACAGGTCCAGCAGTGGCTCGGTGCCGGCGAGGCAGTGGAAGGCGGCGGCCTGCGCGGCATGGCGGCCTCGCCCGGCGTCGTCGAAGGCCTGGCGCGGGTGGTCACCGACGCGGACCAGCTTGCCGACGTGCAGCAGGGCGAGATCCTCGTCGCCACAGTCACCGCGCCGTCCTGGGGGCCGATCTTCGGCAAGATCAAGGCCACGGTCACGGACATCGGCGGCATGATGAGCCACGCCGCCATTGTCTGCCGCGAGTACGGGCTGCCGGCTGTCACCGGGACCGGCTCGGCCTCCACCACGATCAAGACCGGGCAGCGGCTGCGGGTCGACGGCACGAAGGGCACGGTCCGGATCCTCGACGCCGAGCCCGAACTCCTGGCCGCCGGCCCGTCCGCGCACAGCCACAGCCATGTCTGATCCCGGGACGGCGGAGACGCGCACTGTCCTGGTCACCGGTGCCGCCGGCGGGCTGGGCCGGGCGTTCGCGCTCGGTTTCGCCCGCCGCGGCTACCGCGTCGCCGTCGCGGACATCAACCTCGACGGCGCCGAGGAAACCGCCCGCCTCGTCAAGGACACCGGCGCCGAGGCGGCCGCCTTCCACGCGGACGTCACCAGCGTCGACTCCACGGAGACCCTTGCGAAGGGCTGCGCGGACTTCGGCGGCGGAAGCATCGACGTCGTACTCAACAACGCCGCGGTGTACGCGGGGGTGACCAGGAGCCCGTTCGAGGACATCGATCCGGCCGAATGGGACCTGGTGATGAACGTGAACCTCAAGGGCCCCTGGCTCGTGACCCGGGCCGCGAGCCCGTACCTGCCCGAGGGCGGGCGCGTCATCAACCTCTCCAGCGCAACGATCTTCAGCGGCTCGGAACACTGGCTCCACTATGTTGCCTCCAAGGGCGGCGTGGTGGCCCTCACCAGGGTCATGGCCAAGGAACTCGGCCGGCGGGGGATCACCGTCAACGCGATCGCCCCCGGCTTCACCCTCACCGAGGCCAGCTACGGGCTCATGGAGAACGCCGAGAACTACGGCGTGGACCGCGGTGCCATCAAGCGGGCCAGCCAGCCCGAGGACATTGTGGGCGCCGCGCTCTTCCTGGCCGGGCCGGACAGTTCCTACTACACCGGCCAGACCATGGTGGTCGACGGCGGCCGGCAGTTCATCTAGCCCCGTCCCACCCCTACCCACCACCTGCCACCCCAAGGAGAACCCCATGCCAACGGTCCATTTCACCGACGCCGAGGGCGCTGTCCGCGACGTCCAGGGAAATCCCGGCGACTCCGTCATGGAAACCGCGGTCCGTAACGGCGTGCCCGGCATCATCGCCGAATGCGGCGGCTCACTGTCCTGCGCCACGTGCCACGTCTTCGTTCGGGAGGACTGCCTTTCGCAGCTGCCGCCGATGGAGGACATGGAGGACGAGATGCTCTACGGCACCGCCGTGGACCGCGAGGAGAACTCGCGGCTGTCCTGTCAGCTGCGGCTCACTGACGAGCTCGACCTGTTCGTCACCACTCCGGAAACGCAGGTGTAGCCATGAGCACGCACGTCGCGGCAGCGGCCCCCGCAGCGGCGCCCGGCCTGGAATCGCAGCCGGGCACACCCACCCGGACCGGGTTGCTGATCATCGGCGCCAGCCAGTCCGGCGTCCAGCTCGCGGTCTCGCTCCGGGCCCTCGGCTTCGACGAGCACATCACCTTGCTCGGCGACGAGGACCACCGCCCTTACCAGCGTCCGGCCTTGTCCAAGGAATTCCTGCAAGGCACTGTGGAAAGCGAATCGCTGATCTTCCGGTCCAACACGTACTGGGCCGAACACAACGTGGACCTGGTCAAGGGCGAATTCATCGTCCGGATCGACAAAGAACCCGACGGCTCGGGAGTAGCGCACTCCGCGTCCGGGAAGCAGTTCCCGTTCAAGCGACTGGCCCTCACGGTCGGCGCCCGCGCCCGGAAACTGGAGATTGAGGGCGGGGACCTTGACGGCGTTCTCTACCTGCGCAACGCTGACGACGCCCTGGCCCTCAAAGCCCGGGTAGGTGACGCCCGGGACGTCGTGGTGATCGGCGGCGGCTTCATCGGCCTCGAAGCTGCGTCCAGCCTGCAGAAGATGGGCAAGAACGTCACGGTGCTGGAATTCGGGCCGCGGCTGGTAGGCCGGGCAGTTGGCGAGGAAACGGCCGACTACTTCCTGCAGGCGCACCGCGCCCGCGGGCTGGACATCCGGCTCAACACCGCCGCCGCGCGGTTTACCGCGGACGCGTCCGGGGCCTCCGTCGCCGGCGTCGAACTTCAGGATGGCACCGTGCTGCCCGCTCAGATCGTCCTGATCGGGATCGGCGTCATCCCCAACACCCAGCTGGCCGAACAGCTCAGCCTGGCCGTTGACAACGGGATCGTCGTGGACCGGTATGCGCTGGCCTCCGACGGCACCACGGTCGCGATCGGGGACTGCGCCAACATGCCCAACCCGGTGCCCGGCTCGGCGCCGGGGGAGCGGATCCGGCTCGAAAGCGTCAACAACGCGATCGAACACGCCAAGGTGGCCGCCTACTCGCTGACCGGCCGGCGCGAAGAATACGCGGGCATCCCGTGGTTCTGGTCCAACCAGGCCGACCTCAAACTCCAGATCGCCGGCCTCTGCAACGGATACGACCAGACCGTGATCCGGCGCGACCAGGAACGCGGCAAATTCAGCGTCCTGTACTACCGGCAGGGCCAGGTCATCGCGGCAGACTGCGTCAACGCACCCCTGGACTTCATGGCCGTCAAGAACGCCCTCGCCAAGGGCCAGAACATCCCCGCCGGCCCCGCCGCGGACCCTGCAACACCCCTCAAGACGATCACCACGGACAGCTGACTGCGCGCAGACAGTAAGTCGGCCGCCACCGAAGGAGCACCATGAGCACCCCCCAGACCCCGGTCACCGATACCGGCCCCGGCACCTCCGTAGACCCGGCGGCGGAGGCCTTTGCCGCCGCCTATCCCGTCAGGCCCGTCCCGGCACAGGGGCCGGTCGACACCGCACCGATCGCCGCCACCCCCGCAGCCCGGGGCGAGCTCGACGGACTCTGGCGGGCCGTGTTGCACGAGACCCGGACCCGCGGCAACGACATCCACCTGCCGATTTCCCTCGCCTTCGCCGAACGGCTGTGCCGGGCCCATCCGGACGCCGACGCCGAACTCGTGCGCGTGGCTACGCTGCTGCACGACACCGGCTGGGCCCACGTGGACGAATCCCGGATCATCTCCGAAGGGTTTGCCGGGGACTGGCGCAAGGCAGCGATACGGTACGAACACGAGAAGCAAGGCTGCGTCGTGGCCCGCAGGGTCCTGCCCGGGCTCGGCTATCCGGCGGAGTTCGTGGACCGGGTTTGCGCGATCATCGACGGGCACGACACCCGGTTCGTCGCACGCTCCCTGGAAGATGCCCTGGTGCGCGACGCGGACCGGCTATGGCGCTTCGACCAGGCGGGCATCGCGCTGGCCTCCTCCTGGTTCGGCCTGGACCCGGCCGCCTACACCGACCGGCTCGCCGCAGAAATCGTGCCCGAGCTGATCACCCAGGCGGCCGTGGACATGGCCACCGCCGACCTCGGCCGGTCCACCGCCCTGCTCAAGACGGCGGTCCTCCGATGACCGCCGGGACCCACGAAGCCCCGGCGCTGGCGGCACGCAAAGCGCTGAGGCTGCCGTACACCCACGTGGATGACTTTTTCATCGACGGTGGCTGGACTCCGGCGCGCGGAACCGGCCGCAATCCGGTCACGGACCCCGCCACGGGCGAAGTCTGGGGCTCCGTCCCGGACGGCACGGCTGACGACGTGGACGCCGCCGTCGGCGCCGCCCGCAGGGCATTCGACGGCGGCATGTGGCCCCGGCTCGCGCCCGCCGAACGGGCCGCCCACTTGGTCCGCATCGCCGAGGAAGTGGAGAAACGGGCCGAGGCGCTCTCGCTGACCAACAGCCGTGAGAACGGCACGCCGGTGTCCGAATCGGCCGGCGCCGCCGCAAACGCGGCGGGCATCTTCCGCTACTTCGCGACTCTGGCCGGGTACCTGGAACGTGAGGACGTACGGGCCTTCCCGAAGGGCGGCGGCGAATCGGTGGTGCGGCGTGACCCCGTCGGCGTCTGCGCGCTGATCGCGCCATGGAACTTCCCCATCAACCTCGTGGTCATCAAGCTCGCGCCGGCGCTGCTGGCCGGCTGCACCGTGGTGATCAAACCGGCGTCCCCGACGCCGCTGTCCATCCGGATCATTGTCGACGCCGTGGCGGCCGCCGGGGTTCCTGCCGGCGTCGTTAACCTGGTCACCGGCTCGGGCCGGCTGGGAGACGCCCTGGTCAAGCATCCGGACGTGGACAAGGTGGCATTCACGGGCTCGACTCCGGTGGGGCGGAAGATTGCGGCCGCCTGCGGAGAGTTGCTGCGCCCGGTCACCCTGGAACTCGGCGGCAAATCGAGCGCCATCGTGCTGCCGGACGCGGACCTGGATGCCATGTCGAAGGTCCTGATCCGCTCCTCGATGCGCAATACCGGACAGACCTGCTACATCTCCACCCGCATCCTGGCCCCCGCCAGCCGCTACGAAGAAGTCGTGGACATGGTCACGGCCACCATCGCTGCCGGCAAGCAGGGCGACCCGCTGGACCCGGACACGGTGTTCGGGCCGTGCGCCACCGAATCCCAGTACCGGACAGTGCTGGATTACGTCGCCTCGGGGCTGGCCGAAGGCGCCCGCGCCACCACCGGCGGACACGCCGCGTCACCGGGCGGCGGCCTGGACGGCGGCTACTTCGCCGCGCCCACCGTCTTCGCCGGCGTCACGCCGGAGATGCGGATCGCCCGCGAGGAAATCTTCGGCCCGGTCATCTGCATCCTCAAATACGACGACGCCGGCGGCAACGTTGACGAGGCCGTCGGGCTCGCGAACAACACCGAGTTCGGGCTCGGCGGCCTGGTGTTCGGCACGGACCCGGCGGCGGCGCTTGCCGTTGCGGACCGGATGGACACCGGCTCCGTAGGCATCAACTTCTTCGCCTCCAACCACGCCGCCCCCTTCGGCGGCCGCCACGACTCCGGCCTGGGCACCGAGTACGGCATCGAGGGCCTGAACGCGTACATCAGCTACAAATCGATCCACCGGAAGGTATGACCGGCAGCCCGACCGCGCCGGTCGCGCAGCCCGGTCAAGCCCTAACACGCGGCCCGGTCAAGTAAATTGTCCTAGGGGCAATCCGGCGTACCGGCAGCAACTAACCTAGGGAGTAGCGTGAGCGAGCTGATCACGAGCCAGGAAGGGACCGGCAATGGCGCGGCACCGTCCGGGACCGGCGCGGCGTATCCGCAGTTGCGGCTCAACACGGCGGCCCTGGAGAATAACATCCGGGTCATGGCGAACTGGTGCCGGGACCGGGGCGTTGAGCTGGCCCCGCACGTCAAGACCACGATGTCGGCGCCGATCATTGAACGGCAGCTGGCGGCCGGCGCGGTCGGCGTCACCGTCGCCACCGTGGACCAGGTCAAGTCGGCCCTGACCTGGGGACACAGCCGGGTCCTCGTCGCCAACGAGATCGTCGACGGGTACGGCCTGCGGCGCCTCCGCGGCTGGCTGGAGGACGATCCGAACCGGGAAATCCGGTGCTTCGTCGATTCCGCCGCCGGCGTCGCAGCGGCGGCCGCAGCATTCGACGGCGCCGCGGCCGCCCTCGAGGTGCTGATCGATGTCGGGACGCCCGGCGGGCGCACCGGGGTCCGCAGCCTGGACGAAGGCCTGGTCCTGGCCCGGACGGTCCATGCCACACCGGGCCTGAAGCTGGTGGGCGTCGCCGGTTATGAAGGCGTGGTGCCCAACAGCCGGGCGGAGGACACGGTCACGGCGGTTGACCGGCACTGCCGGCTGGTGCGCGACCTGTACATCGAAGCGTCAGGCTTCTTCGAGACCTCCGCCCCCGTCTATTCCATGGGCGGGTCCGCGTTCCCGGACCGGGTGGTGGAGTTCCTTCCCGACCCCGGCAGGGTGCCGGGAACCAGGAATGTCCTCCGTTCCGGGTGCTACGTCACGCACGACCACGGGACGTACGCCGCTGTGAGCCCCATTCCCGGACTGATCCCGGCGCTGTCCGTCCGCGCCGTCGTCCTGTCCACGCCCGAACCGGGGCTCGCCGTCGTCGGTGCCGGCAAGCGAGACCTTCCCTACGACGCCGGACTGCCCGCCTTCCTGTCGGCCCGGACGGCGGACGGCGCCGTCAAGGACGGCGCATCCGCACAGGTGCGGACTCTCTTCGATCACCACGCGGTGCTGGCCGGGGCGACCGGCCTGGACGTCACCGACACAGTCGATTTCGGGATCTCCCACCCCTGCTCGGCGTTCGACCGCTGGCCCGACTACGTCGTCACCGACGGCGACGGGCACGACATTGACGTGTGGGGCACCGACTTCCACCGGTCATCCCTGGCAGGGAAGCGGCGTGCTTGAACTGGTCGCGGAACTGGTGCCGCAGGCCATTGGCGTGGCGGCCAGCCCGCTCCCGCTGATCGCGGTGCTCCTGATGGTCCTGTCCCCGGACGGCCGGGGCAGGAGTACCGCCTTCGCCGCCGGCCGGGTCCTCGGGGTCCTGACCGCAGTGCTTGCGGTGGCCGCCCTGTCCGAATTTGTCACCCAAGCCTCGGGCGGGACGCGCGCGGGCGCCGTCATTCGCCTCGTGCTGGGTGCAGCGTTGATCGTCCTGGCCGTCGCCAAGCTCCGATCGCGACCAAAGGATGCAGCCGAGCCGAAGACCCCCGGCTGGATGCAGGCCCTGGACAGCATGCCGCCCGCGAAGGCCCTGAAGACCGGATTCATGGTGACAGTGGTCAATCCTGAGGAACTTATCTTCGCCATCGCGGCCGGCGTCGTGATCGGCAGCGCGACGGTCCCGCCCGGCATGGTTGCCGCGGCAGTGCTCGTTTATACGGCGATCGCCACTGGCACCGTCGTGGTGCCGGTGGTGGCATATCTCCTGGGCGGCGCACAGGTACGCGATGTGCTGGAACCGGTCAGGACATGGCTGGTGCGCTATTACAACATCATCATCGCGGCGGTGCTGGCCATCATTGGCGCGGTCATGATCGGCAAAGGCCTCGCCGGCCTCTGACCGGTCCGGCGTTGGCTGGCCACGCTGCAGCTCAGCTCTTGAGCTGCCTTGTCAGGACTTCGAATTCCTCCACGCCCAGGACCTGCATGTGCTGCTCGGCGCTGGTTTCGGTGCGGATCTTCGTGGCGGCTTCCTCGCTGCCGGAGAGGGCGGCCTCGTCGTCCCACAGCGTGATGGACAGCGATTTGTTGTCCTTCCCGAGCAGGTAGTAGATGCCGAGGCAGCCGGGCAGTTGGAGTACCCGGCTGACGGTCTCGTCCGAGGGAGCTCCGGAGCTGTCCGGGCCGGGCTGGTACGTGCTGACGCGAGCGAACATGTCGATCCTCCTGGATCCGGGTGTGTTGCGAAGGCCTGCCCTCCTCCCACCAGTAAGGACCCGTTCCGGCGGGATGCACAAGAGGGATGCACAAGGGTGGAGTTGCTTGATCCCGCCGGCAGGGGTCCCAAGACTCTGTCTTGCGGCCGGCGGACAGTGGGACGATCCGGGGGCGGGCGCAAGGATCCGGCTCACTGCTCCGTGCCCGGCGCGATCACCATCCGGTCCCGCCGGGCGGACGGGTCCGTCAAGGAGGTTCACATGATTACTGCCACGATGGTTGTCGCAACGATTCCGGTCACCGACCTCGAGCGCGCGAAAGCATTCTACGCAGATACCCTCGGCCTGGAATTCCTGTGGGAGACCCCCGTCGGCGTCCGGTTCCGCTGCGGCACTGCCAGCGAGATCTCAATCTTCAAACGCCCGCCGGTCACAACGGAACACACGCTCGCCCACTTCGAAGTGGAGGATATCGAGGCCGTTGTCCGGGACCTGGGCGGAAAGGGCGTGGAATTCCTGGACTACACCGAAGGCCCGCTCGTCACCACCGGCCATATCGCGCAACTCGGCCCCGCGCGGGGCGCGTGGTTCCGCGACCCTGACGGCAACACCCTCGGACTGCGCCAGGGCTAGCGAACCGGCCCGGCAGGTTCCGCATTCAGACGGGTGCCCCGCCGGACTGCGGGCACCGCGCCTGATCGCGGGCCTCGCGGGCCGCCGCGACGTCGGCGGCGCTGTCCATGTCGCCCCGCGCGTGCAGACCGGCCACCACGCCGTCGATGTCGGCGTCGGGCCGGTTCTGGCTGAGCTTGTTCTTGGCCTCGATGCGCGTGATGAGGAGCTCGACGCCGACGATTGCGCGCAGCTGCCCCGCAATGTAGCGCTCGGGAGCGTCATCGACGCTCCAGGGCCGCTCCTCGCCTGCCTCGTTGTGTTCGCTGAGCCGCCGCACGTGGCTGGCGAGCCAGACGGGATCTTCGTGGATGACGAGTGTGCCGTACACGTGGGCGATGGAGTAGTTCCAGGTCGGAACGACGCGCCCGTGCTCCGCCTTCGAGGCGTACCACGACGGCGAGATGTAGGCGTCAGCGCCCTGGATGATGACAAGCGATTCGCCGAGCGCCGGTTCCGACCACTGCGGGTTGTTGCGGGCCAGATGCCCGCGCAGCGCCCCCTGCTCGCCGGCGTCGGGGTCGAAGACGAACGGCAGCAGGGTGGCCAGCATGCCCTGCGCGGTGGCGGTGATCAGGTTGGCCGCGGCCGGGCGGGTGAGCAGGTCCCGGACCGAGTCAGGGCTGGCGGCGAAGTGTGCGGGTGTGTACAAGACGATCGTCCCCTTCGGAATGCGGCGTGAGGAATGCGGACTGCGGACTGGTGCGGCGCGGGGCGCGGGGGGACGGGCGGGACCGGACGGCCAGGCCCGCCAGGAGGACCACCGCGGCGCCGCCGATGATGGTGCTCCAGCCCAGGGTCTCGCCGAGGATGAGCCCGGCCCAGCAGATGCTCAGCACCGGTTGGACCAGCTGGACCTGGCTGACCCGCGCCATGGGGCCGATAGCCAGGCCGCGGTACCAGGCGAAAAAGCCGAGGAACATGCTCACGACCCCAAGGTACGCGAAGGCCGCCCACTGCGCAGGACTGGCGCTTGGCGGCTGCCCGGCGACGGAGAGGGCGGCCATGGACGCCATGACGGGGGCGGCGAGGACCAGTGCCCAGGAGACGGTCTGCCAGGCGCCGAGTTCGCGGGCCAGCGTGCCGCCCTCGGCGTAGCCGATCGCCGCGGCCACAACCGCGCCGAAGAGCAGGGCGTCCGCCAGGTGCAGTTGACCGATCCCGCCGGACTGCACCGACGCAAAGGCGATTGCCGCAACGGCGCCGACGCCGGTCATGGCCCAGAACGTAGTGGGCGGGCGTTCGTGGCCGCGCAGCACCGCCATGGTTGCCGTCGCGGCCGGGAGTAGCGCGATGACGACGGCGCCGTGGCTGGCGGGGACCGAGGTGAGGGCAAAGGACGTCAACAGCGGGAATCCCGCAACTACCCCGCCGGCGACGACGGCGACGCGTGCCCACTGGGTGCCGCGGGGCAGCCGCTGGCGGGTCACGGCCAAGGCGGCCGCGGCGAGAACGGCCGCGACAACGGCCCGGCCCGAACCGATGAACAAGGGGGAGAGGCCGGCGACCGCCACCCTCGTGAACGGAACCGTGAAGGAGAAGGCGGCGACGCCCAGCAGTCCCCACCACAGTCCGGCCGCCGGCCGGGGCGATAACGGTTGGCGCAGAACGTGAGTAGCGCTACTATTGTGTCTCATGTCCAACGATAGCACTTCGAGAATTGCGGCAGGACTCCGCGACTGGATGGCGGGGGCGGCGCCCGGGGCCCGGCTCCCTTCGACCCGCTCCCTCGTGGCCGAGTATCAGGCCAGTCCCGTCACCGTGCAGAAGGCGCTCCGCACGCTCACCGCGCAGGGCCTGATCGAGAGCCGGCCCGGCGTGGGGACCTTCGTGCGGGCGGTCCGGGCGGCCCGCCCCGCCGACTACGGCTGGCAGACGGCCGCCCTGGGCACGCCGCGGGCGCCGCTGCGTCCCGTCTCCACCGCGATGCGCAGCGCGCCGAACGATGTGATCGCTTTCCACTCCGGGTACCCGGACCGCGAGCTGCTGCCCGAGCGGCTGGTGCGGGCAGCACTGGCCCGCACCAGCCGTTCGGAAGCGGCGTTGTCCCGTCCGCCCGCCGCGGGCCTGCCCGAGCTGCAGTCCTGGTTCGCCCAGGAACTCTTGGCCGCCACCCCGGCGGGCGTCACGCCGCCCACGCCGAGTGACGTCGTCGTGCTCCCCGGCAGCCAGAGCGGACTTAGTTCCGTGTTCCGGGCGCTCGTTGGCAGCGGACAACCGCTCCTGGTGGAATCGCCCACATACTGGGGAGCCCTCCTGGCCGCGGCCCAGGCCGGCGTCCGGGTTGTTCCCGTGCCCAGCGGCCCCGGAGGCCCCGACCCGGAGGAGCTGGACCGCGCCTTTGAGGAGACCGGGGCGCGGCTGTTCTATGCGCAGCCGAACTATGCCAATCCCACCGGCGCCCAGTGGTCGCCGCGGGTGGGCGACGCGGTGCTGGACGTGGTGCGCCACCATGGCGCGTTCCTGGTCGAAGATGACTGGGCGCATGACTTCGGGATTTCCACGGACGCCATGCCTGTTGCCGCCCGCGACGATTCCGGCCACGTGGTGTACCTGCGCTCGCTGACCAAGAGCGTGTCCCCGGGCATCCGGGTTGCCGCCGTCACCGCCCGCGGCCCGGCGCGCGACCGCATCCTGGCCGACCGGCGCGCCGAATCCATGTACGTCAGTGGCGTTCTCCAGGCGGCAGCGCTCGACGTCGTGACCCAGCCGGCGTGGCAGACCCACCTCCGCGGGCTGCGGCATCAGCTCCAGTCCCGCCGGGATCTGCTGGTCGGCAGCCTGCGGGACCTCGCCCCGCGGGCCCATGTTGAACATGTGCCCGCGGGCGGGCTGAACCTGTGGGCCAGGCTGCCGGACGGGACCGACGTCGACCGCCTGGTCCGTGACTGCGAGGCAGCCGGGGTGATCATTGCGGCCGGCTCCGACTGGTTTCCGGCCGAACCGGCCGGGCCCTTCATCCGGCTCAACTATGCCGGACCCAATCCGGCAGCCTTCCGCGAAGGTGCACGGATCATCGGCCGGGTGCTCGACGCCTCGTGAGCGCCGCCGTCCGTCTCCGCAAGGCACCCGGCTTCACGGAGCCTGGCGGGCCCGGATTCCTTACGCCACGTTTCGGCTGGTGAAGCCGCGTTTCCCCGCGCGTCCATCCGTTTCATCCGGTCTTGGGAACCGGCCGCCGCAGTGGTTGATTGGGTGCACACGCATCGAAAGGACACGCCATGACGGTACACACCGACCTCAGCCCCCGCCGGCTCCGGACCATCCTGGGCCACTTCGCCACCGGCCTGACCGTGATCACGGCGGCTACCAAGGACGGCCCTGCCGGCTTCACATGCCAGTCCTTCTCCTCGCTGTCGCTGGAACCGGCACTGGTGACCTTCAGCCCCTCCCGGACCTCCAGCACCTGGCCGCTCCTGCGCGAGGCCGGGCGCTTCACCGTGAACATCCTGCCTGCCGAACATGAGCACCTGGCAACCCGGTTTGCCCGGTCGGGAACCGACAAATTCGCCGGCGTCAGCCACGCGCCGTCGCCCCTGGGCAACCCGGTGCTGGACCAGGCCCTGGCCTGGGTGGATTGCGAACTCCACCAGGAGTACGACGGCGGCGACCACACGATCGTGGTCGCCTCCGTCCGCGCCCTGCACGCCCGTGACGAGGCCGAGCCGCTGCTGTTCTTCAAGGGCAGCTACGCCGGGGTGCGGTCGCGGTCCGGCGCGCTGGAGAGCGTGGCATGACGACGGCCAGGAACGGTTCCCGACGACGCGTCCTCTGAGGCGGCCGCGCCGACCGGCACCCGGACCCCTGGGCGTCCGCTGAAGACTGGAGCGGAATCGCCGAGGGAAGCAGCGTCGAAGTGCGCGTGTCGGCCCAGCAAGCCTACCTGGGCCGGGTGGATGCAAAGACTCCCGACTCCAGCATTGTCTGGGTGGTCAGCGTCGCCGGTCTCGGCCGCCGGATGTACGGAAACCGCGATGGCGTCCGCCTGCGGCCGGAGTCCGATGATGCGGTGGGCGCCGTCGCGGCCGGTGACGACGGCGTGGGCGCGGGCTTCGCCGACTACTTCACGATCTATCCCTGAAAGCCATGCCCCACAACGGAGCAGCATGCAACACTGGTCCGATGCCCGAGTTCACCATCTCCACTTCCAGCCAGCCATCCGATGCCGAAGTCCGGAACCGGTTCGCGTGTTTGCCCAATTTCGTTAGCCGAAATTTACTGCGCGGCGGACGTCATCCGGCGCTGCGGGGCGCGAACATGATCACGGCGACTCCGAACAGGCAGATGACCGAGCCCGCGATGTCCCAGCGGTCCGGCCGGAAGCCGTCGAAGATCATGCCCCATGCCAGCGAGCCGGCTACGAACACGCCGCCGTACGCGGCGAGGATCCGGCCGAAATGCGCATCCGGCTGCAGCGTGGCCGCGAAGCCGTAGATGCCCAGCGCCACGACCCCCAGGCCGGCCAGCCACCAGCCTTTGCCCTCACGGACGGACTGCCAGACGAGCCACGCCCCGCCGATTTCAGCCGCCGCGGCCAGGACGAACAGCAGGATGGTTTTAGCGATAGTCACGCCATCATGATGGCATCCGGCACTGGGCCGCCCCGACCGGTGCACTGCGCTGGGTCCTGATGCCGTCACATGGGGTCATCGCTTGCGTCATCGGCTCCCCGCTCTTATAACTTTAAGGTTCAAGTAAAATTTCCGCGGGACGTGCCGCGGAGGGATGTCGTCCGGCCGGCGGATACCGCCGGCCGGACGGTTGTCCCGTTGCCGAGGCCTGAGGATCTAAGATGACCGTTTCGCTGGAGTCCGTCGAATTGGCGGCCGCCGTCGCCGCGGCTGCCGTGCGCAGCCGGGTTTCCGTGCCGCTGCGCTTCCCGGACGGCTTCACGGCCGACGCCGAGGTGCTGACGTTCAGCGGCCTCGCCGACGGCAAGGAGCACTTGCTGCTCGCCTTCGGTGACTGGAGGCGGGCGTTGGGCGGTCAATCTGCGCGGCAGCATTCACCGGGGGAGCGGGAGCCGGCCGGGCCGGCGCCCCTGGTCCGGCTGCACAGCGAGTGCCTGACGGGCGACGTCTTCGGCAGCCAGCGGTGCGACTGCGGGCCGCAGCTGCGGGAGGCGGTGGAGCGCATCGACGCCGCCGGCGGGTTCCTTCTCTACCTCCGCCAGGAGGGCCGCGGCATCGGCCTGTATTCCAAGTTGGACGCCTACGCCCTGCAGGACACCGGCCTGGACACCTACGAGGCCAACCTGGCCCTGGGGCACGGCGAGGACGAGCGGGACTACACGGCCGCCGCCCAGATGCTCGCCGCCGTCGGCGCCGGCTCGGTGCGGCTGCTCACCAACAACCCGGACAAGGCGGCCCAGTTGACCGCCCTCGGAATCGACGTCGCCGAGCAGATTGCCACGGGCGTCCATCTGTCCCCGGCCAACCGCCGCTACCTGGCCGCCAAGCGGGACCACACCGCCCACACCCTGGACCTCCCGCCAGCGGCGGCAGATGCTGCATCCTCGGCCGTCGTCCCGACCCATGAGGAGATGCTCGCCCGGGTTGACGGACTCGTCCCCGGCCTGCGTGCCCGGGCCGAGGAAACTGAGCGCCTCCGCCGCCTGCCGGATGCCACCATCGCTGAGTTGCAGGCCGCGGGGGTCTTCCACGTGCTCTCCCCGAAGTCCGTCGGCGGATTCGGTATGGGGCTTGAAACCTACGTCGAGGTGGTACGCCGGCTTGCCCGGGGATGTGCCTCCACGGCGTGGAGCGCCGGGCACCTGATCGAGCATGTGTGGATGCTCGCGCGCTGGCCCGAAGCGGCGCAGAGCGAGGTCTTCGCGAGCGGGCCGGCGCCGCTGGCGGCCGCGACCGGTGCCCCGGCAGGCACGGCCGAGCGCGTGCCGGGAGGGTATGCGATCTCGGGCCGGTGGACCTTCGCTTCCGGCGTCATGCATTCCGAATGGGCCCTGCTGGCCGCGCAGTACGACGGCGTGCGCCTGCAGTGCCTGGTCCCGCTGGCCGACGTCGAACTGCTCGACGTGTGGCACACGGCCGGCCTCCGGGGGACGGGAAGCAACGACATCCGGGCAGAGAGGCTCTTTGTCCCGGAGCGCCGGGCCCTGGACTGGGAGCGCCTGGGTGCGGAGGACAACCCCGGCAGCCTGCTTCATCGTGACCCGCTGATCCACACGCCCATGGGCTCGCTGCTGAATATGGTGGCCCCGGCCGCCGCCCTCGGCTCGGCCGAATACGCCGTCGAGATCTTCCGGGAAGTGGTGCTCGCCCGCAAGGTCAAGCACACGGTGGAGGAACGCCAGGCGGATTCGCCCCTTGCGCAGGCCCGCTACGCGCAGGCCTACGGGCTGGTTGCCACCGCCAGGCTGCACTGGCAGGACGCGGTCCGGGTGGTTTCGTCCTCCCATGCGCGCAGGAGTTCAACGCTGACAGACGACGAGCGCTCGCGGTACCGGCTCTCGCTCGCCCTGAGTGGCGAGGCGTCGGCCGAGGCCGTCCGCCTGGTCCTGGCCGGTTCCGGCGGGAGCGTCCACCGGCTCTCGCATCCGCTGCAGCGCATCCAGCGGGATGTCAACGTCCTGCTGAACCACGCGGCCCTGACCCGGGACCCCATCCTGGAGCAGGCGGGCCGCGGCCTGCTGGGCCTCGGATTCTCTGTGCCTTCATTCTGACCCGGCGCCGCGGGGTGCCGGCGAGGGCTGCTGTCCACTGAGATTTATGCTTGAAGCTTCAAGCAAAATGCGGTAGGCTTTTAGGTATGACGCAGACAGCTGACCGCCCTCCGGTACTCTTCCTCAGCCACAGTGCCCCGCCGCTGGCAGACGATTCCACGTGGACCCGCGAACTTAATGCCTGGTCCGGTACCTTCGGGAAGCCGAAGGACATCCTCATGGTCTCCGCCCACTGGGAGAACGCCCCGGTCACGCTGAGCGCCACCCGGCGCGACCCAGGCCTGGTCTATGATTTCTGGGGCTTCCCGCAGAAGTACTACGAAGTGGCGTATGACGCCCCGCAGGCCCCTGAGCTGGCCGCCGAGGTGGAGCGGCTGGTCAACGGCCACGGCCATCACGTGGAACGCGACGAGAGCCGCGGCCTGGACCACGGCGCTTATGTTCCGCTGAAGGAAATGTATCCGGAAGCGGACGTTCCCGTGGTGCAGATGTCCATGCCGACGCTGGATCCGCAAGGATTGTTTGAACTTGGCGTGTCCCTCGGGCCCCTGCGCGACCGGGGAACGCTGATCGTGGGATCGGGTTTCACCACCCACAACCTGCGCTGGTTCAACCCCGCCGGCGGTCCGGACGTCGCGCCGCCCGCGGCCTCCAGCGAATTCGACCACTGGGCCGAAGAAGCGATGGCGCGCGGCGACGTCGACTCCATCCTGGACTTCCTGAACAAGGCGCCGGCCGCCCGCGAAGCCCACCCCCGGAGTGAACACTGGGCCCCGCTCTATGTTGCCCTCGGTGCCGCCTACGGCTCGGGCGACATTCAGGCCAGGACGGCGATCGACGGATTCTGGTTCGGACTCTCCAAGCGCTCCTGGACCCTCACGTAGAACGATGTGAGCCCAGCCCATGGTTCCCATGCCGTCACCAGGCGATTCCACCGCGGGGGACTTCACCCGCGGTGATTTCGGGCCGGGCGATTTCGCGCAGGCCGGCGCCGGGGCGTGGTCGGACGGCCCGCTGGTGCTGGGCGTGCCGTGGGAATTCGACGGGCAGCTGGTGCGGTCGGCAGCCGGGCTGGCCGCCATCATGGAAAAGCATCTGATTTGCGCTTTCGTGGACCCGGCGAGCTACCTTACGGAATGGGAACCGCCCGGCTCCCGCGACGGCACCTCCCTGGATCCGGTGCCCAGCATCGACGCCGAATTCCCCGCCCGCCAGATGCTCACCAAACTTGAGGATCTCTTGGGTCAGCCCGGCGGGGCATGGTCCTTCCGGGTGTTGAACGGCGAGGTTGCCCAGGCCCTGGTCCGGCTTGCCGAGAGCACGGATGCCGCCGCCTTGATAGTCGGCGGACAGCGGCCGGGACGGGTGGCCCGGATGGGCCGGCTCCTGGAAGGGTCGGTCAGCGTCTCCTTGACCCGGCTGCAGGCCAGGCCCGTGCTGATCGTCCCGCACACGGCATCCTGACAGTCAGCGGCGTGACCGCCGGCGCCGCTCGTTTCATCCGTTTCGGATGACGGTCCGTGGCGGGACCCGGCATAGCGTTGGAGTACCGCCGACGGGGGAACGCCCGGGCTGCTGCCCCCGACGGCGGACCAGGACGAGCCGGAACGCCAGCGAATCGAAGTGAGCGATGTCAGAGCCGAACAAGCACGCCGCCGTGGCTGCCGAGGCGCGGGCACTCTTCGTAGGCAGCGCGGGCTTCGTGGTACTCGGCGCGGTAGCGTTCCTGCTGCTCGGCCGGGAGCCTGTTGCCTTGTCCGGCCGGGGTTCCGCCGGCGACATTTCGGCCATGGGCACGGCGGTTCTTGGTGCCGGCGCGGTGGTGGCCGGCTCCCTGCAGCGACGCGCACCGCGCTCACCCCAGCTTCGGAAGAGCCGCGGGACACGTCGCGTGATCGACATCGCCGGACTCGCCCTGGCCCACGCCTGCATCTTCCTGCTCGGCTGGCTGGCGCTATTCTGGATCTTCCAGCAGGCGTTCATCGGCGCGGTCCTCTATCCCGTGTCAGCCGCGGTCCTGATCGGCACCACGGGCGCCGTCAGCGCCTACGCTGCGTACCTCTCGGCGCTCGGCATGACCGCGTACCGGCTTGCCGCGCTCCTGGCAGGATTCCTGGTCATCGGGATCCTGACGAGCATGCTGACCGCCGCGGATCCGCAATGGTGGCAGAAGAACCTCAGCGCCCTCGGCATGAACTCCGGCATTTCCGCGGTGGCATTCAACTTCACCCTGATCGTCGCCGGTGTCGTGGTCACCACCCTCGCCGGATACTCGACGACGACGCTCGCGGCGGCCGCCACGACCCCGTCCGAGCTGCACCGGGTCAGGCGGCTCGAACGCGGCCTTATCCTCATGGGGATCTTTCTGGCATGCGTCGGCCTGTTCCCGGTCGATGAACGCTTCGGGCTCCACACCCTGGTCGCGTCCGGCATGGTGGTGGTCTTCGCTTCGCTCATCGTCCGCATCCGGACCCTCGTCCCGTCCGTCTCGTCGACCTTCGCGGCGCTCGGCTGGGTGTTCCTCGCGGTCATCGTCGCCGCTGCCGTGCTGTGGTTTCCCGTCGGCTACTACAACCTGACCGCGGTGGAGCTCATCGCCGCCTCGCTGATTTTCGCCTGGCTCATTGTCCTGATCCGGAACCTTGCCGCCGTCGACGCCGACCTGTTGAGTGTTGATCAGTCCGGTGTTGAGCCCGGAGTCGATCAGCCCGATGTTCCCGACGCCGAACGGCCGGCCAGACCGCTGGCCTAGGCTTCCGATCCCAGCCAGCCTGTTTCAAACGCAGGGGGAATAGAAGCAGGGGGAATAGAATCCGTCCATGCGTCTGGCGATCATTGGTGCGGTGTTGCTGGCGGCCGGTGCCGTGGCGGTGGCCGTGGGGGCGTTGCCCTGGGCCGATCTTGTGGCGCTCGTTGACCGGGTGGCTCCGATCCTGCTGTTCGTCCTCGCCATGACCGTCGTGACCGAGTTGGCCAGCGAGGCCGGCGTCTTCCTCTGGACGGCCCGCCGGCTCCGGCACTGGGGCCGCGGACGCAGCGTGGTGTTGTGGCTGCTCCTGGCGGTCTTCGCGACGCTGAGCACCATCTTCCTGTCCCTGGATACGACGGCGGTGCTGCTGACACCGGTGGTGGTCAGTGTCACCCGGCAGGCGGGACTGCCGGCGCTGCCGTTCGCGCTGACCACAGTGTGGCTTGCCAACACGGCCAGCCTGCTGCTGCCCATCTCCAACCTGACCAACCTCCTGGCCCAGCACAGCCTGGGCGGCATCAGCCCGGCCGGCTTCGCGGCCCTGATGTGGGCTCCGTCCCTGGCGGCCGTCGTGGTCCCGCTGGTGTTCATCGGCATCGTGTTCCGCCGGGACCTCCGCAAGCGCTACGCGCGGATCCCGGTCCGGCGGATCCGGCCGGATCAGGCCGGCGGCGCAGGTTCCGTTCCCGCGGCGACCGACCGGGTGCTGCTTGGCGCCAGCGCACTTGTCCTGGCGCTGCTCCTGCCGGCGCTCGTGTCCGGCGTTCCGGTCTGGATCCCGGCCCTGGCGGCCGCCGCCGTGCTGACGGCGGTGTTCGCCCGCCGGCGGCCGCAAGTGCTGAAGATCTCCATGATCCCGTGGTCGCTGCTGCTGTTCGCCTCAGGCCTCTTCCTGGTGATGGAAACGATCCGGCAGCTGGGTGCACCGGTGGTGCTCAGCCAGCTGGCCGGGCAGGGCCAGGGCACCGCGGACCTGCTGCGCCTCGCCGCGACGGGCGCCGCCGGGTCCAACCTGCTGAACAACCTGCCGGCCTACCTGCTGGCCGAGCCGCTGGCCGACTCGCCGCAGCGCATGGCGGCGTTGCTGATCGGCGTCAATGCCGGCCCGCTCATCACCCCATGGGCCTCGCTGGCCACCTTGCTCTGGCACGAGCGGCTCGTGCGGATGAGGGTCCTCATCACGTGGAAGGGCTACGCGGTCTTCGGCCTGATCGTCGCACCCCTGACGGTTCTGGCCGCCGTGTTGGCCCTGGCGGCAGCCCGGCCCTGAACCGGCCCGCGCCGTTCTTTGGGGACTCCGCCCTTTCTGAATCTGCGCAGACCGGCGAGAATGGAGTGCGGCCGGCACGGAATCCTTGCCCGCCGCAACCGCGACGGAGGGGCCCTCATGATCAGCCTGCAGGACATCGACAACATCGTCCTCAACGGAGGCATCGTGGTGGACGCGGCCGGGGAGAAAATCGGCTCCGTGGAGCAGATTTTCACGAGCGGCGACTCAGGCGATCCGGCCTTTGTCACCGTGCGGACCGGGCTGTTCGGGATGTCCGAGACCTTCGCGCCGCTGTCCGGGGCCAGCCTCGAGGACTCCGTCATCAAGGTTGCGTTCGACAAGGACACGATCAGGAACGGACCGCGCATCGACAGCGACCGCGGCGCGATCACGGAGGCCCAGGAACAGGAACTCTACCGCTACTACGGGCTGCCGGCCGGCACCGGTGCCAGCCCCGCCGACACCACCGCCGCTGACGCGGTGACCACGGCGCCGCACCCGCCGCCGCCAGGTCCGCCGCCTCCGCCGCCGCATGGCGGGCCGGGCCACCCGCCGCCTCCGCCGCCGCATGGCGGGCCGGGCCACCCCCCGCCGCCTCCGCCGCCGCATGGCGGGCCGGGCCACCCCCCGCCGCCTCCGCCGCCGCATGGCGGGCCGGGCCACCCCCCGCCGCCTCCGCCTCATCTGCACCGACACGTGCCCCCGCGCTGAAACCTCACCTGCCGGGAATGATCCGGCGGGGACGCCGGACGGCTAACTTGGCATTGACATCGCACTGCGCTGGGTCCCGCGGCATGCACTCCCGCAGCACCACAAAGCCGTGTGCGCCCGTCCCGTCGACGCCAGAGGAGGCGACATGTCCGGTGAAGCAGCCCCGGATGCTGCGGGCCAAGGGAGGGGCCGGCCATGAGCGCGTCCGACGACGCCGGGACCGTTCCCCTGCCCGTTCCCGTGCAGTTCAACCAGAGGCTCGCATTGCTGCTGGCGATGGCGATGTTCGTGCTCGTTGTCGACACGTCGATCATGAACGTTTCGATCTCCGCCGTGGTCAGGGACATCAACAGCACGGTCAGTGACCTGCAGGCCACCATCGCCCTGGAAGCGCTTGTGTCGGCGGCCTTCATCCTGATCGGCGGCAAGGTGGGAGACCTGATCGGCCGCAAGCGCGCCTATGTCCTGGGCCTGTGCGGCTACGCCGTGGGCGCTGTGGCGATGACCCTGGCCCAGAGCATCGTCCCGATCCTCATTTTCTGGGCTCTGGTCGGCGGCCTCGGCGCGTCGCTCCTGCTGCCGGCCATGCAGTCGCTCATCCATGGAAATTTCGACGGCGAGGCCCGCAAACGGGTCTATGCCTTCGTCGGGGCCTCGGCGGCGATCGCCGCCGCCGTCGGGCCGCTGCTCGGCGGTTTCATCACGACGTTCCTGTCCTGGCGCATCGCCTTCCTGCTCGAGGCGATCATCATCGCCGTCGTGCTGTCCGGTATCGGGCTCGTCAAAGACGTTCCGTACACGGGACCGCGGGAGTTCGACGTCGTCGGCTCCGTCCTTTCCGTCGTGGGCATGGGCGGCATTGTCCTCGGCATCCTGCTCTGGCAGGAGGGCGCCGAATCCGTGGCGGCAGTCCTGGCCATAGGCGCGGCCGGACTGGCCGGTTTGTTCTATTGGCTCCGGCGGCGGGAGCGGCTCACCAAGCCGATGCTGCTGGACCCGGGGCTGTTCCGGTCGGAGGGCTTCCGGTTCGGCGCGACGCAGCAGATGCTTCAGCAGGTCGCCCTCGGCGGCACCATGATCGTGCTGCCGATCTACCTCCAGATGGTGCTCGAATACAACGCGATGCAGGCGGGGTTGTCCATCGCCCCGCTCTCGCTGAGCATGTTCGGGATCGCGCTGCTCGCCGGGAAGAGGGCCGGCAAGCGGCGCCCGGCAGCCATCATCCGGTGGGGCTTCCTCCTTCTGCTCGCCGGATTGCTCGCGATCCTGCCGGTCGTGCCGCGCGCCGACTCCGGCTGGTGGCTCCTGATCCCGCTGATCATCGCCGGCTGCGGTCTTGGCCTGCTGGTGTCGCAGCTGAACAACTACACCTTGTCCCCGATCTCCGACGAACGCGTCAGCGAGGCGGCGGGCGTGAACTCGGCCGCCGGCTCGTTTGGCTTGTCGTTCGGCCTCGCCTTTGCCGGTGCCATCATGCTGGCCTCACTCTCGCTCGTCTTCACCGCCATGGCGACGTCGAGCACGGTCCTCCCGCCCGCCGAGCAGCAGCAGGTCGCCCAGGTCCTGGAGGAGGACGCGCAGGTGCTCAGCAACACCCAGCTCGCCTCGCTGCTGGCAGGGCAGCCGGCCGAGATCCAGAACGAGATCATCCGGATCAATACCGAGGCACGGCCCATCGCGCTGCAGATCGGGCTCTTCGTTCCGATCCTCGCCAGCCTCGCGGGGCTCCTCATGTCGCTGCGGATGATGCGCATTCCCGATCCCAAGCCGGCCGGCAGCGGCGAGGGCGCGTTCCTGGACTGAGCGTCCGGGAAAAGCCCCGTCTTTCGGTCAGAGCTGCACGGCGCTGTAGCCGACCATGAGAAGCCCGATTGCCAGTGTGGCGATCGCCGCGATCCTGCGGCCGTTGCGCTGCAGCCACTCGTAGAGGGCGGTCAACGGTGCATTTGCGCGCTCCGGGGACCGCAGCCACACGGCGATGGGGACCACCACGGCTGACTGGACCACAGTGGCGTAGGCAAGGACCAGCAGGCCCGCCTGCAGCGGGGGCAGTTCCCGGACGCTGATCAGGGCACCGGCCGTGACCGCCAGCAGGAGTGCCTTGGGACGCAGGTTCTGGGCCAGGCCCAGGAGCAGGAATTCCCAGGGCCGGGCGGAATGAAACCTGGCCTTGATCTTTCCCAGCATGGCGCTGTCTGACTCCCGCATGTGGGCGAAGAGGTACACGGAGTAGGCAACCAGGATCACGCCTGCGGCCAGGGTGAACGAGGCGAGCACTTCGTCCTTCATCCGGGGCCGGACGGGCAGGAGCTGGAGCCCGACGGCGGACATCCCCACGATCACGGCAGATCCCGCGAGGCTGCCGACCAGGAACGGCACGGCGCCGCGGCGTGGATCGGGGGAGAGCAGGATCATGATGGTCGCGCTGGCAGGCACCGTGCTCATCGCTCCGGCGAGGGCAAAGAGAACCAGGCTGGTCAGGGTGCTCAGCACGGGACCGTCACCCGCCTCCGGCGGCACCCGGCGGCCACGTCATGCCTTGGGGGCACTGCCGGCGTCCGGGCGGCCTGTCCGCGGCCGGCCACGGCGTGCGCGGATCGCGTCGTCTTCTTCCTTGAGGAGCACTTGCAGGTCCGTCCGGTCGCCAGTCAACGGCCTCCACCATGAGATGGAAGGGTCGGCATCCAGCAGGATCGTGCGCACAAACAGCGTCAGCGGAACCGCCAGGACGGCGCCGATGGGTCCGAGGAGCACCGCCCAGAACAGGACGGAGGCGAAGGTCAGGGTTTCGCTGAGGGATACGGCGTTGCCCACGTATTTGGGCTGGATGATGGACTGGATGACGCTGTTGATCCCGCCGTAGATCACGATGATGGCGACGACGGTCGGCCAGCCGCCGGTGAGGAACCCGAAGAACAGCGGCGGAACGATCGCAATGAAGTAGCCAATGTTGGGGATGAAGCTGCAGATGAAGGACAGCAGCCCCCAGAGCAGCGCGCCCGGGACGTGCAGGATGACCAGCACCAGCCAGTTGAACAGGCCCTGGGCGATTCCGAGGACCGTGGTGGCGACCATGTAGCGCCGGACGCCGTTGCCGAAGCCGTTGAAGGCCGTGACCAGGGCCGGCCGGTGGTAGTTCAGATGGGTCAGGAGCGCCGGCACCCGCGAGCCGTCGACCGCCATGAGGATGAGCATTGTCAGGATGATCACGAGGCCGGTCACCATGCTCGTGATGTTCCCCAGAATGCCCGCGAGGAAACTCAGGATACGGCCCGGCGTAAACCCGGTCAGGACTTCCTGCACCTGCTCCGGGCCGAATCCCACCGATTCCAGCATGGCGGAGAGGTTGGCGCCGAGCTGGGCGATCTCGGGCGCGTATTGCGGCAGCAACGCGGAGAACTGCGCGATTGCGGCAACCAGGACTGCCGCGAAGGCGGTCAACAGTCCAAAGACGGCCGCGATGGTGGTCCCGGTCGCTATGCCCCGGGAAATTCCCCTCGCCTGCATCCAGCGGCGGATGGGATGAACGCAGAGCGTGAGCACGAAGGCCAGGAAGACCGGGGTGACGATGCCCCGTGCCGCGGAAACGCCGAAAGCTGCCACGGTGGCGCCGGCCAGGGCGAGCAGGATGGTTACCGTACGGGGGAGGACCGGGCGTGGATGGGATTCCGATGATTCCGGCTCCATTGAGCCCTCCTTGACTCTGAGTGTCCCTATCTTAGGGGCGAGGGGGTGTGAAGAGTAGTGCCGGGATCCCCTGTCGGCCTGAGTCAAACAACGGCTTTGCCCTTGATCTGTTCAAACTCCGCCGCGCTGATCGTCCCGGCGTCCAGGAGCGCCTTCGCCTTGGCGATTTCGTCACTGGGGCTCGCCGCGGCGACCTGGCGGATATACGCATCCGCCGCTTCCTGGTCCCTGCGGGCGTGCGCCATGGAGCGCTCCGTCATTCCCTTACCCCGGGCAACCATGTAGACCAGCAGCGAAAGGAACGGCACGAAGGCCAGGAAGACGATCCACACCGCCTTCCACCAGCCACTGAGCTTGTGGTCGCGGAACAGGTCAGTGATCACCATGAACAACGCGTACAGGAAGGCGAAAATCGCGTAGACGCAGAACAACCACCAGAAAATACTCCAGAAGTTCTCGAAGAAATCCATTTGGCTTCCCTGCTTTCAACTCATGCGGCGCCGGTTGGGAATGCAGCCGCGGCTTAGCACTTAATCTCGGTCGTGAGGTCGCTGACGGCTTTTTGCACGTTCGCGGCTTCATCCCGCAGCGAGTTGACCGCCTGGGACAAGGTTGCCGAGTCGGGAACAGCGTCCACGGCGGCAGCAAATTTCTGCTGGGCTGCCTTGACGGCATCCACCCGGTCTTTGGCGACGTCGGACGCTGCGGTGACGAGGCTGTCAAAAGTACTGCGGACCTGGTCCCGGGCCGCGCGGATCTGGTCCAGGGTGGCGCCGGACTTGAGCGTGTCCTTGAAATTGGCCAGGGCAGCGGAGTAGGCGGCGGAAGCGCTGCAAACCGCTGAGATGCTGGGCGTGGGGCTGGCACTGGGGCTGGTGCCCGTGCTGCCGCACCCGGCGAGCAGGCACAGCGCCGCGCCGAGCGCGGCCATTCGTGCGGCGACTGATCGTGGTCTCGACATCCGAGGCTCCTCTCTGGCAGACCTTGCGGTCCCCATGGGCTTTCGCCTGGCAGCGCAAGCGCTTGCATGTACCACCAGTGTTGGCTTCGGCCCCCAACAGGCGCCTCACCCGCCGGGGGTGATCCTTCGTTCCGCCGGGTCCCGGCTGCCGGGAGGCCGCGCCCGGGACTCACCCGGTTCGTGCCCGGACGCTGCCGGACCGCCGCAAACGTCGACGCCGAATCACCCCCGGGTGATGATGTGCGGCCCTCCGGCCCGTGATGGACTGCTGTCCACACCAGAGGAGGATGCCATGTGCCGTTGGCTTGCGTATTCGGGGTCACCTGTCAGGCTTGATGAGCTGCTGTACAAACCGGCCAACTCGCTCGTGATGCAGAGCAAGCACGCGCGCATGGGCGTTGAAACTACCAACGGGGACGGCTTCGGTGTCGGCTGGTATGGTTCGGTGCCGAACCCCGGAGTTTTTCACAGCACGGAGCCGGCCTGGCACGACCGCAACCTCCGGGAACTGGCGGGCCAGGCCTCGGCCGGGCGCGTCTTCGCGCATATCCGTGCCTCCACCGGCTCGGCAGTGCAGCAGACAAACTGCCACCCGTTCCGTCACGGCCACTGGCTGTGGATGCACAACGGCCTCATCAGGGACTTCCCGACCGTGAAGCGGGACCTCACCATGGCCGTGGATCCTGAGCTGTTTCCGCTTATCGAAGGGGCCACGGACTCCGAGCTGTTCTTCTTCCTGGCCCTCACGTTCGGCCTGGAGCAGGACCCGCCCTCGGCCGTCGCAGCCGCCGTCGGGCTGATCGAGGACACCGGCCGGCGCCACGGCGTCGAACACCCGATCCAGATGACTGTGGCCACCACCGACGGCAAGACCACCTGGGCGTTCCGCTACTCAAGCGAGGGCCAGTCCCGGTCGCTCTTCCACAGCACCGACATCTCGACCCTCCGCGCCCAGTACCCGGACAACCCGATGCTGCACGGACTGTCGGACGACACACGCCTGGTGGTCTCCGAACCGCTGGGGGACCTGGTCGGGGCGTGGCGCGAAGTGCCGGAGTCAACGTGCGTCGTGGTGCACGGTGCCGGGGAAGACCTGCTGCCGTTCTCGCCCGCAGTCGCCTAGAAAGGCGCCGTCAGGCCTCCGGGGAATCGCTCTCCCGGGGGATCGGAAGCGTGGGGTTCAACTTTTCCGGGTTCAGCTTCTCCGTGTCGCGGACCCCCGCTGTCCCGGTCCCGGCTGCTGCGGGAACGGTTACCGCTTCAGGCACGGTTACCGCTTCGGGCACGGCTGCTGTTTCGGACACGACCGCTGGTTCTGCCCCGGGTGCCGGCTCGGCCGTGGACACTGCACCGGGCATGGGCTCTGCACCGGCGTCGGGGCCGGCGCCCGGCGCCGGTGCAACGGCCGGGCGGCACAACAGTTCGACAATCAGGACGGCCAGCAAGGCAAAGACCGCTGTCCAGATGGCGACCGCCGCCGTCGGATCCTGCCAGAAGATCAGTACCAGGACCGCGATGCCGATGACGACGGCCTCGAGGATCCGCCGGTAGCGGGCCAGCCAGAGCTGCCAGGGCCTGGCCTGGCCGGCGCCGACCTTTCCGTTAATGTAGTCTCCCGCCCGTCCCAGGCCGTGCCGGACAAATTCCGCCGACCGGGAGTGACCGCTGAGGAACGCGGCAAGAGCGATCAGCAGGCCGACGACGAAGACCAGGCGCACACTGGTGCGCAGGGGAACCAGGAGCGTCTCGACAAGGCCCTGCGCCGCCGCCGGGGAAACCGTGTCCGGCGGGATCGAATTCAGCAGGATGCCCCGTCCGATCACGAGACCCAGCGCCAGCACGGCCATCGACACCGCCACGGCCAGGCCGACGCCGCTGGTAATGCTCCGCCGCCGGCCACGCGGTGCCACGGCGACGGCACCCACGGCGCTGATCACTGTCAGCCACGCCAGAATGGGTGCCGTCTGGTTCAGCGTCCTGATCGCATCCGTGGCCCGGACCAGTTCCTTCGACTGGAACACCGGGATTTGCGCGTCGACCTCCGGGATCCTGGCCGCGATGTCCACCCCCTGCTGGACCAGGAGGGCCTTAACCCGGGCAATGATGTCCTTGGTGGAGATTGTCACCGTGCCGTTTGCATCGATACTGACGGTGCCGCCCGTGTTCCCGGTGGCGAGGTTCACCAGTCCCTGGTGCGCCACCCGGTTCACCTGGATCCAAAGGTCCTGGAACTGCGGTGTGGCCACGAATTTGGCGACGGCGGTGTGGATGAGCTGTTTGGTCTGCTCGGCAATCATCGGCGCCAGGCCAGTGATCACCGCGGCTGCGCGCGGCGCCGTCTTGCTGAGCTCGTTCAGCGCATCCCGGGTGATGGCTTCGAAGTCCACGGCCTCGGTGATCTGCTGCGTGACTTTGTCAGCGATCTCGGCCTGGATCGCCGGGTTCGATGCCAGGGGCGCTACCGTGGCTACGTAGCGGTCGGTGTCGATCAGTTCGCTGCGCAGGTACAGGGCCGGGACCGCGGCGAACGTCAGTATGCCTGTCAGGACCACCAGGATGATCGCCACGATTCTCCGGGCCAGCCCCGGGTGCGTACGGGACGGCTTCGGGTGGGCCTTCATGGCGTCGTCGCGCTCGGCCTGCAGCCGGGCGACTTCCGCACGCAGCCGCAGTATTTCTTCCTGTTCCGGGCCGCTGGGGCTCGCGGACTGATCGTCGAGAGACATGGGACTCCACCTATGCATCTGCTCGTCGCGCCGGCCCGTTGTCACAGGCGGCCACGGTTGGGCACTCGTGGCTGCTTCGATTGTCCGCCCGTCGCGCCGGTGCAGCCCCATCCACAGCGGGTGATCTCTCACGCCGCACCGGATCCCGGATCGGCCGCGGGGTCCGGGTGCCGGTGTCGTGGCGCGCCGCTTCCTTCGTGGCCCGCCGGCCGGCCTCATCTCCTTCGGATGATGACTCTTTCGGATGATGACGACGGCGGACCCTTCGGCGGTAGCTAGGGTCGCCGTCCCAGCCGCCGGCCGGCCGCGAAGAATGCAACCCTCGCGATCAGCAGGAGAGCGCCCAGATCGGCGATCATTTGCACCGACACGACACCCCGCGCCAATTCAGTCGTTGGCGTGATGTCGCCGAAACCGACCGTGGCGAACGTGGACGTGGTGAAGTACAGCGCGTCGGTTTTGGTGAGAGGTTCGCTGAAGGACGCCTGGTCTGTGGTCGACATCGACGTGTAAAGCAGGGCGAACAGGCACAGGAACATCAGGACGGATTCCACGACTGCCACGGCGGCGCGGACCTGCGGGATGTGCGCAGTGAGGATCATCCGCAATTCGAGGATCAGCGTGGCCAGAAAAATCACGACGATTGCCGCCAGTCGGATCCACGCGGCCGCCGGGTTGTCGTCGTTGAAGCCGCTGATCGGAACAACGTAGTAGAACCCGAGGACGACCACTGCGAATCCGGACAGGCGTATCAGCGCGGACAAAACGACGTTCCTCCGGCTTGCCTTATCGAGGTCGCGGAGGAAAACCGGGTCCACCTGGCCGTCCTGCTTCGAAGCCATGACTGATGATACCCCCGCCCGCTTTCTGCGCACCGTGCCGCCTCCCGGCCCTGCTGCTGGCCCCAAAACCACGCCGCAGAGCTCCCCAACAAGGGGTCTTTGCGCCCTGTTGGAGCCATTTTGCGCCCGCCTAGCATCTGAAACGTGGGAGACATGCAAAACGCAGGACGGGTCCCAGGTCCGCAATTCAAGATCCGGCCGCCGCTGCGCGGCCTCGGAGACGTTGAGCGGCCCCGGCTGGTCGACGCCCTGTCCGCGGCGGCCGACTCACACCGGCTGACGCTTGTCGCGGCCCCGGCCGGCTACGGCAAAACCACGCTCCTGGGTGACTGGGTCCGCACGAACGGCCTGACCAGCGCCTGGCTGTCGCTCGACCGGTTCGATACCCAGCCCGCCCGGCTCTTTCACGGCGTCGTCGGAGCCATCCAGGCAGCGGCCGCCCGGCTGCCCCTGCCCGGCAACGACGCCCTGCTGGCACTCGACCGGGGACTCGCCCCCGATCAGGCGTCCTCCTACGACCTGCTTCTCGGCGCGCTCGAACACCTCACGGAACCGATTGTCCTGGTGATCGACGACGTCCACCTGGCCGGACCGGGGCTCGCGAACGGAGTCGTCGGCGTGCTCGCGGCCTCCGGGCCGCCCTCATTGCGGCTGGTTTTCTCGGGCCGCGGCCATACGTCCATCCAGCTGGAAAGGTTCCGGTACGGCGAGGGCCTGGGCGAACTTCGCGCCGCCGAACTCGCCTTTACCCGGGAGGAAGTTGCCCGTTTTGCCTCCTCAATGGGCGAAGACGATACGTTCGACGCCGGATCCCTCTGGAAGGCCACTGCCGGCTGGCCCGTCGCCGTCCACGCCAGCCTTGTCGCCCTGGCGCAGTCCCGGAACGTTCCGGCGGCCCCGCCGGGCACCGTCCCCACGCACATACCCCTGACCGATTACGTCGGCGAAGAAGTCCTGGGCCAGCTCGAAGCGCCGCTGGCGGAGTTCATTCTGCGGGCCGCCACCTGCGACTGGCTGGACCGGCGCCTCGCCGTCGAACTCTATGGTCGGCCCCAGGGTGGCATGCTGCTGGAGGAATGCCTCCGCAACGGTCTGTTCATCGAAGAGCATGACTATAGCGGCGGTGAACCGGTGTACCGCTGGCACTCCCTCTTCGCGGCGCAGTGCCGCCGGCTGCTGGAGCGAAGGGACCCGCTGTTGGCCGAGCGCCTGCACCGGATCGCGGCGCGACACTACCAGGACGCCGACGTCGTCGAATGCGTGGCCCAGGCGCTGCAGGGGCGGGCGCCCCGGCAGGCAGTGATGTCGTTGGGTGCGCACTGGCTCGACTATGTGCTCAGAAACGACGTGCACGATCTTGACCAGGCGTGCAGGAACCTCCCGACTCCGTGGAACGATGACCCCGAAATCCTCATGGTCAGATCCGTCTGCAAAGCCCTTGCCGGCGATGGGACCGCCGCGTCCGAGCTCGCCGACCGGGCGCTGTCCAGAACCTACGTGCTGGATGCGATCCGCCGGCGGCGGCTGGAAGGCTGCCGGGAACTGTTTGAACCCCCGCCCGACGGCGGCCAGCCGGGGCACCGGGTGATCCCTGCGGACGATGACCGGTCAGCCAGGGAGGTGCGGACCGGGACCCGTCCGGCCGCCGGCTCCACAGCCCAGTTCCTGCTGGCCCAGGCCGAGTTCCGGCTGCACCGTGGCGGCGAGTTCGCGGCCGCGATACTCAATGCGGCCGGAGGCGCCGGCCGCCCGGAGCAGTCGGAGGCGATGGAAATCTCCGCCCAAGCGGACCTCGCGCTGGCGTTCGCGGCGGCGGGTGACCTGGCAGCCGCCGAGACGAACGCCACGGAGGCGTTGGAGCGGGCCGACGCACTGGGCTGGACGTCGCAGGAGCTGATGGCGCCGGCGTGGGTGGCGCGCGGTATTGCGTGCTACTGGAAGGACGAGCTGAAAGCTGCACGGACCTGGTTGGTCAAAGCCCAGCGCCTGGGCAGCGACCTCCGCCCGTCCGGGCGTCTTGGGGCCATCTATCGGGTGCTGGTTGATTGCGCCGCCGGCGATCTGACCCGGCTTGCCGACTCCGCCGCCGCGCTGGAAACCTCCCACGGACGCGGTCTGTTCGCGGTGTCGTGGCATGCCCTGTACACGGTCGCCGTGGCTAAGGTTGCCGAAGCCAGGGATGACCTCACCGGTGCCATGCGGATTGTTCAACCCCTGGGTGCCGGAGGACACGGGGCGCTGGCCGACACGCTGCTGGCGGAGCTGCTGCGCCGGGGAGGGGAGTTCACCACGGCGCGGAAATGCGTAGAGTCACTGGCCGGCCGCCGCAAGAATCCGTACGTCGACACGTGCCTGAGCCTGACCGAGGCGCTCCTGGCGCACGGCGTCGAAGACACCGTGGCGGCCCATGAGCGGCTGGAACATGCCGTGCACCGGGCTGAGCCGGCGACGGTCCTGCGGCCCTTCGCCGCGACAAGCGACGAACTCGCGGATCTGCTCGTGCAGCACGCCGTCTGGGGTACCGCCCACGAATCGTTCATCGCAGCGCTGATGGCACGCGATGCGCAGGGCGGAGCCCGGCTCCGGGCGCAGTCCTACTGGAGCCTGACCGAGCGCGAACGCGAGGTCCTCGCGTACATGCGGTCCATCATGACCGCGGCGGAAATCGCCGATGCGCTGTACATCTCCGTCAACACGGTGAAAACCCACGAACGGTCCATCTACCGCAAACTCGGGGCAGGAAGCCGGCGGGACGCCCTCAAGACGGCGGCCAAGCGCGGCATCCTCTGAGGCCCGGACAAGAGGGGTCAGAGGCCCCTAGGCGCGTGAAACCCGACATGAAAAGCTGGAACCATGACAAACGCGGATCCCTACGTGATCGTGATCGGGTTTGACGGCTCGAAGCAGTCGCGCAGCGCCCTGGAGTGGGCTATTGAAGAGTCCCGGTACCGTGACGCGGAACTGCGCGTCGTGACGGTCTGGAACAAAGCGCCGATGTCCTGGTATCCAGCGCTGCTGGAAACGGCGGCAGGCGAAATCGTGGCGGAGGACTCTCCGGAGCAACAGGCCAAGGCGATCAGCGCGGACGCGGCGCAGGCCGCAACGGGTGTAAACGTGGTGACGCAGACGGTCCATAACGACTCGGCGGCGTCGGCCATCCTCGAAGCGGCGCGGGGCGCCGACCTGGTGGTGGTCGGGTCCCGTGGCCACGGCGGTTTCGCGGGCCTGCACATCGGCTCGGTCTCCTCCCAGGTGGCAGGGCACGCGCCATGCCCTGTCCTGGTGGTCCGGCCGAAAACCGCGGCGGCGACCCACTGAAGGGTGGCGTGGCCGGCTGCTGGCGTTGAGGGGGCCCGACGGCCGGCCCAGCCGGTGGAACACCCCGCGGGCGCTACGTGTCCTGGACTGGTATGAGGCAGGGGTCAGGGCATGACCTTGTAGAGGTCGATGACGGTCTCTTCGGGCGGGGACGTGAAACCGCCCGCAATGCCCTGCTGCATCCGCGGCATGAGAATGGTGTCCCGGAACTTTTCCCAACTCTCCTTCGATTCATGAACCGCCATGACCGTCCACCCGCCGGCGGACGCCCCGGCCGCATGGAAGATCTGGCCCTCAGGCATGAGCCCCGCGCCCGGATGGACGGCCGCAATTGAGGCCTCATATTGCTCCTTGGTGCCTCCCGGGAAGAAATGCACGATTCCGTACGGTGCGGTTGCCATTGCTGCTCCTAGGCTGCTAGTCGGGACTCGACAAGGCCAGTCCTAGACTCCGCCGCCGGACGTGTCAAGTACCCGCTCAAGCAGGCCCGTTAGCGGATTTCGCGGGGCGTCTACCCAAGGCCTCTTCCCATGGCCGGGCTCGAGGGGGATGATACGCAACAGGTGCCGCAGGTGCTTGACGGGGAGGTGTCCGATGTCCCGGAATCTGGTGGTCTGTCTGGATGGGACGGGTGCGCAACTGCGCGCCAAAGGCAACACCAACGTCCTGCTGCTCTACAAGCTCCTCGACCACTCCGATCCCGCCCGACAGGTCGCCTACTACGACCCCGGCGTCGGCACCTTCGCCTCGGCCGGCGCGTGGAGCCCGCTCGCCAGATCCGTCTCCCGCCTGGGCGGCCTCGCCTTCGGATCCGGGCTGCGACAGAACCTGGGGGAGGCCTACACGTGGCTGATGCGCAACTGGGTCCCCGGCGACCAGGTGTTTATCTTCGGGTTCAGCCGCGGCGCCTACACGGCGCGCGCCCTCGTGGGGATCCTCCGCACCATCGGTGTGATGCGCCCGGGGTCGGAGAACCTCGTTCCGTACGTGATCGCCACCTACGCCCGGCGCGGCGGTGAGGCAAAGATCGATTGGGACGAAGTCCACCTCACCTCGGACGTCTTCGCCCAGCACGTTGACGGCAGGTCCACGGTGCCGGTGAAATACCTGGGGCTCTGGGACACCGTCAAGGCTGCCGGGTTCCTGCGGTGGGAAATCCGCTGGCCCTTCACCAGCGAACTGCCGAACGCCCTGCGCATCCGGCACGCCGTGTCTATCCATGAGGAGCGTGCCCCGTTCAAGGAGTCGCTGGTCGATCCCCGCACGGACGGAACCCTCGAGGAAGTCTGGTTCGCCGGTGTCCACAGCGATGTCGGAGGGACCTTCACCGACAAGCCGACCGCCGGCCCGGGCGCCCGCCCCGGGACGAAGGCGCCTGACCCCCGGCTGTCCACCATCGCACTGAAGTGGATCATCGAGGGCGGCATCGCAGAGGGACTGCTGGTCCGCTCCCGTGCCGTCGGTGCGGCCTGCGCCGTCACTCAGGCCGACGCGACATCCACGCTGCACCGCCGCGGCCGGGCCTGGGTGCTCCTTGGCACGCGCCGCAGGAAAATCCCCGCCGGCGCCTCCGTCCACTCCAGCGTGCAGGCCCGCGCCCTGGCCGATCCGGGGTTTGAGGCGCCGCCGGACGTCACATGGGTCGACCCCGACTGGACGGGGGAGCCTCGGGTGCGTTCCTCGGCCGGGGCCGACCAGTGACTGCACCCAGGCGGGGCCGGCCCGAGCCCGTGCTGCCCGCCCGGCGGTTGCTGCGCGCCTACGCCTTCGATCCGATGTCCACCCGCCTGTCCGGCAGGTTCCTCACGGTCGATATCCCTTTCGAAAAGGACCTCCGGCCCGGGCCGTCCGGACGGCTCCTGCAGGTAGTCGACTACGACGCGGCCCGGGACCTCTGGTACTTGCCGGTGGACCTGAATGACGCCGCGATCCTCGCCCAGCGGGGCATGCGTCCCGCCGAAAGCGATCCCAGAACCCACCAGCAGGTGGTCTACGCCGTGGCGATGAGCGTGATCGAACGCGTGGAACGGTTCGGCGGCTTCCGCTTCCGCTGGCGCGGGGACGACAAACTCCGCGTCGTCCCGCACGCGTTCGAAGGACGGAACGCCTACTTCGACAAGGACCGGAGGGCCGTCCTGTTCGGCTACTTCCACGCCGACGCGAAGGACCCCGGCGCCAACCTGCCGGGGCAGCTGATTTTCACGTGCCTGTCCGTTGACGTGGTCGCCCACGAAGTGACCCACGCCCTGGTGCACCGTATGCGCAAATACTTTTCCGAACCGACCCACCCCGACGTGCTGGCCTGGCACGAGGCCTTCGCCGATCTCGTGGCGCTGTTCAACCACTTCGGCTTCCCCGAGGTGGTGGCCGAGGCGGTGGCGAAATCCGAAGGGACCCTCGAAAAGGGTTCGGCGCTGCTGGACCTCGCCGCGGAATTCGGGGAGTCCACCGGCCGCGGTGCGGCGCTGAGGTCGGCCCTCGGATCCCCGCGGACCCCGGACGCGTTCCTGCACGCCGTGGAACCGCACGACCGCGGCGCCTGCTTTGTCGCCGCCGTATTCGACGCGTTCCTCGACACCTACAAGGCGCAGATCGCTGATCTGCGCAGGCTCGCCAGCGCCGGCACCGGCATCCTTCCGCCGGGCGCGCTCCCGACAGACCTCGTCAAACGCGTCACTGCCGCGGCGGCCATGAACGCCGACCGGTTCCTGGAAATGGTGGTCCGCGCCTTCGAATACCTGCCCGTCGTCGACGTGACCTTCGGCGACGTCGTCCGGGCGATCGTCACCGCCGACCAGGCGCTCTACCCCGACGACGCCGCGCAACTGCGTGCCATCCTGGTGGAGGCCTTCCGCCGGCGCGGCATCTACCCGCCGGGCGTGACCTCCCTCGCCGACGAGGCCCTGGTCTGGCCCAAACCGCCCGTGCCCCTGGATCTGAGCACCGGTCGCAGGGCCTTCGGCCTGGCCCCGCTCATCCTGGAGGCAACCCTTGACCTCGACCCCGGCAGCACCGTGTCCTTCGACGACGACCCCGGAAGCCTGCCGGACCGCATCCACGAATGGGCGCGGGAACATGCGTACGAACTGGGCCTGGACCGGGCGGCGGGGGAGATCGAAGTAGTCAGCGCCCGGGTCGCCTACCCCCGGGCCGCCGACGGGCAGCCGCGGCCTAACGTCGTCCTCCAGTTCGCGCAGCGCCGGGACGACCTGGAAGATCAGCGAACCGACGCGGCCGGGGCGCAGATCCCGCGAAGCCAGCGCGCCGCGATCCGCGCCGGCACCACCGTCATTGCCCGCGTGGACGGCCACGTCGAATTCCTGGTCACCAAACCTCTGCCGCTCGCCGACCCCGCACGACTCGACGCCGTCCCGCCGGAGATCAAAGAGTGCGCCCTCGCTTTCCATACGGCCGGCACCGAACGGCTGGAGCTCATCCGTGACTGGATGGGCGACGTCGAAGATCAGGACGCGCTCTCGGCCTGGACGGTCGAGCCAGCGACACTCCGGCTCTCCTTCGCCCGCCTCCACGCCGACCAGTTCGGAACCTGACCATGGCTGCAAACTCCGTCACCGTCCGGATGTACGACGTCGGCTTCGGCGACGCCTTCCTGGTCACCGTCAGGCAGGATGACTTGGCCTGGCGAATGCTGGTGGACTGCGGCGTCCACAGCCTGGGCAAGGCGCGGCCCCTCCTCGACGTCGTGCGTGCGATCATCGCCGACCTCACCGAGGCGGCTGCCCCGGGAACCCCGCCGGCCCTCGACGTGGTGGTGGCAACACACCACCATGCCGACCACATCACCGGGTTCGCCTACGACGACTGGACTGCGGTCCGGGTCGGCGAAGTCTGGGTGTCGTTTGTCGAAGACGACGCCGATGAGGACGCCGTAGTGCTGAAGAACGGGCTGACCCGTGCGGCACGCAACCTGAACACGCTGGTCGGACGCGCCGCGATGACGCCAGGCGATGAAACGCGGACCCTCGCGCTGGGCCTGGCCGGGGCCCTCGCCGTGAATTCGCTCGGCAACGAGGACGCCATGGACCGGTTGCTGGGGCGCAACGGCAAACACTTCCTCAACGTCCCGGCGATCCGCTACCTCCCGGAGAAGTTCGCCCTGCTCAACGTCATCCGAACGCCGCTGCCGGGGGTCACTGTGCATGTCCTGGGACCGTCGCGCGATCCTGGTCAGCTTGCCCGGATGAACCCGCCCCAGTCCGCCCGGTGGCTTGCCCTCCAGGAGGCCCTGGCCGCCGGGCCCGACGGCGGTCCCGCTTCCGGCCCGGCGCCCGTCGGGCCCCTCTTCGACGAGATCTACAGCGTCAGCCCCGACGAAGCCGGCCAGGTGATCGGAATCGAACTCCTTAGCACCTTGGCAAGCCTGGACTTGGGCACCCTGGCGGACGACGCCGTCGAAATTCTGGCCGCGGCGTCGATCCTGGAACGCTCGGTCAACAACACCAGCATCTTCTTCGTACTCGACGTCGACGGCACCAGGCTGGTCTTCGTGGGCGACTCGCAGCAAGGCGCCTGGGACCATGTGCTCCAGGACCCTGCCGCCCGCGCCCTGGTCTCGGACCCGGCCTTCTACAAAGTCGGCCATCACGGCTCACACAACGCCACCCCGCGCGACTATGTCACCCACGCGCTCGGCAACCAGGGTGCCTACGCCATGCTCCCGTACGGGAAAGTCGAGCAGTGGGGAGACATCCCAAACGAGCACCTGCTGACCGCCCTGGCCGGCATGAACGCCCGGATCGTCAGGGCCGACGCTCCCGTCGCCGACGCCCGGGTCCGGGTGGGACCGGGAAACCTCTGGAGCGAAATCACGTTCCCCGCACCCTGACCGCAGGGCCGTTGACGCCGCAGGTGCCGCGGCCGTCAGTCCTCCGCCAGGGTACGGATGTCATCGGCCGGGGCTGTCCGGAAGCCCAGGTTCCGGGACACGGCCCTGGCCGTGGCCATCACGGCAGGGGCCAGGACATTGGGCGGGGTGGTCCCGTCCGGCACCACGATCGACAACGCGGCCGCCACAGTGCCCTGGGCATCAAAAACCGGGGCGGCGACCGAAACCGTCAGCGAGGGCGCGGAGCGGCGGATCATGGCGACACCGGTCCGGTGGACGTCGGAGAGGGTGCGCCGCAACTGGCCTTCGGGCATGGCCGCCACACCGGGCTCGGCTTCCGCCGGTTCCTTCAGTATCTTCTCCTGGAACGCGGCGCCGGCACCGGCCAGCAGCACCAGGCCGACGGCGGTGGACCGCAACGGGAGCCGCCCGCCCACCCGGTAGGCCACCTCCGTGGCCTGCTTGGACGACAGCCGCTCGATCAGGACCGCCTCTTCCTTGTCCCGCACCGCCAGCAGGACGTGATGCCGGGTGACCTCGAACAGGTCCTCCAGGTAGGGCAGGGCGATGTCGCGGATGCCGTGTCCCCGCGGGCAGAGGGACGCGATCTCCCACAGCCGCACGCCCACGACGTACCGGCCGTCATCGAGCCGCTCCAGGGCGCCCCAGGCAACCAGCCGGGCGATGAGCCGCAGCGCCGTCGGGGCCGGCATGCCGGCGTAACGGGCCATTTCGGACAGCGTCAAGGCCCGGCGGCGGTCCGTGAAGACGGCGAGCAGGCTCAGGGCCCGGTCGATCACCGGCTCGCCCTGTTTGGGGCGCTTGCCGCGCGCGGCGGCTGGTGTTTCGGGACCGGAAAGCGTGTCCTCGGGTGCCGTCATTCGTGTTGTGTCCTTACTTTGCCGCCAGTGACCTTCACCACAATAGTGTTCCAACCATTGAAATTCTCGTGTGACGGGACTGCGTCTGCCCACGACTCTTGATGAAGCCGGTCCCCGCTCTACCGGACCCCAGCCAGATGTCGAAAATCCCGTTGTTTTAGAGAGAATGCGAAGGCGCACCACATGAAAGTTCTGAACCCCACTGCCCGACGGAGCGCGGCCGTTTTGGCCGGTGTCCTGCTGCTTAGCTCCGTGACTGCCTGCGGCGGTTCCGGCCAGGCGGCCTCCGCCGCGGACAAGAGCACCCTCACCATCGGCGTCGAGAGTGACAGCGCGTCCTTTGGTTTCGACCCCTTGCGGGTCTCGGACGCTCAGCGGCAGTTCTTCGAGGGCCTCTACGAGAACCTTATGACCCTCCGGCCGGATGGTTCGGTGGGGCCGGGCCTGGCCACCGGGTTCAGCTACAACGCCGACAACACCGTCCTGACGCTGACACTCAAGCAAGGCGTCACCTTCACGGACGGCTCCACCCTGGACGCGGCACTCGTCAAGGCCAACCTGGACCGCCGCACCGATCCTGCCCTCTCGGCCTACTCGGCGATCGCCAAGGGCGGCGCCCAGGAAGTGACGTCCGTGGACGTGGTCAGCCCCACCCAGGTGTCCCTGACCTTCGCCACGGCGCAGCCCGGCTTCGAGAAAAACCTGGCCTCCACACTGGGCATGATCGTCGGTAAGGCCGGCGCAGCCGACACGGCGAGCCTCGCCGCCACGCCGGACGGGTCCGGTCCGTACACCCTGGACACGGGGAGCACCGTGAAGGGCAACAAGTACGTCCTGCAAAAGAATGACAAGAGCACGGACGCCGCGAAGTACCCGTACAGCAAGATCGTCTTCAGCGTCATCCAGGACCCGCAGGCCCGCGCCAACGCCCTCGTCTCCGGCCAGGTGGACGTCGCCCAGCTGACGTCACCGACCGTTGACTTCGCCAAATCCAAGGGCGCGGGCGTCTCCCAGATCGGCGGCACCATCCAGACCATGATCTCCTTCGACAAGACCGGCAAGACCGCGCCCGCGTTCGCCAGCGAAAAAGTCCGCCAGGCCATCCAGTACGCCATCAACCGCCAGGCCCTGGTCGACGCCCTGCACAAGGGCGACATCCCGGCCTGGAACGCTCTTCCCAAGGATTCGGCCGGCTTCACCCAAGAACTGAACACCAGGTTCGCCTACGATCCCGCCAAGGCCAAGAGCCTGCTGGCCGAGGCGGGCTACGCTAACGGCTTCGAATTCACCATCGTCGCGAGCGCCACCACGCAGACCGACCTCCAGGCCGTCCAGAAGGATCTCGCCGCCGTCGGCATCACCATGAAGGTCAAGATGGCCACCTCCACCGACGAGGCGTTCGCCGCCGTCGCCACCACCCCGCTGGGCTACGCGCCGCTGGGCTGGGACAACCCGGTGGGACTGATGTACGGTGCCATCCTCAATGGCTTCACCAACGTCCAAAAGGCCACGGACGACCAGCTCAGTGCCGCCACCGGCGAGGTCGCCGCCGCCAAGGACGATGCCGCCCGGAAAGCCGCGCTCACCAAGCTCAACACCCGGCTCGTCGAATCCGGCTGGATGATCCCGCTCTTCGAATCCCTCACCAGCCAGGGCTACAACACCAAGAAGGTCAAGCCGGTGGAGTTCGCCGGCAGCAACGTGTACCCGCTGCTCTCGTCCTACGCCCCGGCCAACTGACCCCCACCCTGCCGGCCGGCCTTCACCTTCCAGCCGAAGGCCGGCCGGCCCTGACCGATGGAGGTCATCATGGCGATTTACGTCGCAAAGCGCCTGCTGATGGCGCTGGCCACCGTGCTGCTGGTTGCGCTCCTGGCGTTCCTGTTGGTGCACGCCATGCCCGGCAGCCCGGGAGCCGTGTCCCTCGGCGCCGGCGCCACCCAGCAAGCCATTGACGAGGTCAACGGCCGGCTCGGCTGGTCCGATCCGCTTCCCGTCCAGTTCTTCCGCTGGCTCGGCAGCGCGGCGCAGGGAGACTTCGGGGTGTCGCTGATCGACGGCCGGTCCGTCAGCGCCGACCTCGCCAACAGGCTGCCCGTGACGGCGGCCCTGGCAGCCGGGGCCACGCTCCTGAGCGCCGTCCTCGGCATCGGTCTTGGCGTGACGGCGGCCGTGCGCGGCGGGCTGGTCGACCGGGCCGTTGGTGCCCTGTGCGGCCTCGCCGTGGCGCTGCCCGCCTTCTGGATCGGCATCATCTTCGTGTACCTCTTCGCCGTCCAGTCCTCGGTGTTTCCGGCCACCGGCTACGTCCCCTTCGAGGTCTCGCCCCGGGACTGGGCCCTGTCCCTGGCCCTGCCGGTGATTACCCTGGCCGTGGGCGGGGCGGCTTTCATCGCACGCCAGACCCGCGCGTCCATGCTCGAGGCGCTGCAGCAGGAACACATCCGGACCCTGCGGGCAACGGCCACCCCGACATGGAAGATCCTGTACGTGCACGCCCTGCGCTACGCCAGCCTGCCGATCGTGGCCGGCATTGCCCTGCAGTTCATCGGACTGTTCGGCGGCTCCGTGATCGCGGAGCAGTTGTTCGCCATGCCGGGCCTCGGCCAGGCAGTCCAGAGCTCCGTCAGCACCCACGATGCCCCGTCCGTGCAGGGCGTGGTGGTGGTCGCCACCGTGGTGGTGGTGGCCGTGAACCTGGTGCTGGAGCTCGCCACCAAATTTCTCGACCCGAAGTTGCGTGCCTCATGATCCCTCCCGCCGCCCCCGCCTCAACGGCGCCCCCCACGATCCCTGCCGCCGCGGAGGGCCCCGGCGAGGGCCCCGGCGCGGATGCCGGCACCGCCGCCGGCCCCGGCCCGGGCCGCTCCGGGCGCGGTCCCAAGACCCGTTCCGCCCGGTTCTCCGCCCGCCGCCTGGCCGGCTCGCCCGGCGCCCTGGCCGGCGTGCTCTGGCTGGCGGCCCTGGTGGCTGCCTCGCTCACCGCCCGCTGGTGGCTGCCCTACAAGACCGAAGACCAGGATTTCACCGCCATCCTGTCCGGGCCCACGGCCGCCCACTGGCTTGGTACCGACGAACTCGGGCGGGACCTGCTCAGCCGCATCTTCGCCGCGGCCGCCGGCACCTTGGGGACATCGCTCATCACGGTGATGGTCGGCGTCGGGCTCGGCACCGCCCTGGCTCTGCTGGCTGCCGCCGGACCACGGACCGAAGGGCCGATCAGCCGCGTCACAGAGATCATGATGTCCCTGCCCGGCACCGTCATCATCCTGGCCGTCATCGGCGCCGTCGGAACCAACATTCCCGTCATCATGGCAATCCTGGGCGTGCTGATCTCTGCCGGCATCTACCGCGTGATGCTGGGCCAGGCGGCGTCGCTGCAGTCGCAGCTCTACGTCGACGCCGCCAAGGTGGACGGCGTGGGTCCCCTCGCCATCAGCCTTCGCCACGTCCTGCCCGGCCTGGCCACCACGATCGTGGTGCAGTCCGCCCTGATCTTCGCGGTGGGCATGCTGATCCAGGCCGGCCTGGCCTTCATCGGGTTCGGCCCACCCATCCCGGAACCCAGCTGGGGCGGCATGATCCAGAGCGCATCCCAGCACATCTACGACGCCCCGTGGCTCATGGTTCCCACCGGCGCGGTCCTGGCCCTGACGGTCCTGGCGGCCAACGCGATCGGCAATGCCCTGGGCACGTCGCCGAACGCGGCCGCCTCCCACCTTCCCCCGGCTGCCGAGCGCCGACGCCGCGCCGCGCGCTCCGCATCCTCATCCACCGTCCCGGCGGCGGCAGCGGAAGCCCCGGCCACTCCGGGCCACCTCAGCGTCCGCGGCCTGTCGGTGGGGGTCGACGGCGGCACTCCGCTGGTCACGGACGTTTCCTTCGACGTCGCGCAGGGCACCGTGCTCGGGCTCGTGGGCGAATCGGGCTGCGGCAAGACCATGACGGCACTGTCCCTGCCCGGTCTGCTGCCCTCCGGCGTCTCGGTCACGGGAGGCCGGATCCTGTGGGACGGCCGCGACCTCGCGGGTGCCGCCGAAAACGCCATGGCCGGCATCCGGGGCCGGGACATTGCGCTGATCTCCCAGGAACCCATGCGGGCCTTGGACCCGATGTTCACGATCGGCTACCAGCTCATCTCCACCGTGCGGCGCTTGCGGAACACCGGAAAAGCCGAAGCCCGGTCCGAGGCGCTGAGCCTGCTCGAGAAGGTGGGCATCGTGGACGCCACGCGCATCCTCGCCACCTACCCCCACCAGATATCCGGCGGCATGGCCCAGCGCGTGGCCATCGCCCTGGCGCTGGCCGGGCGTCCCAGGTTGCTCGTCGCGGACGAGCCCACCACGGCACTGGATGTGACAGTGCAGGCCGAAATCCTGTCGCTGCTGCGGGCCCTGGTCCGGGACACCGGCATGTCCGTGGTGATGGTGACCCACGACCTCGGCGTGGTGGCGGACATCTGTGACAGCGTCGCCGTCATGTATGCAGGACAGGTCGTGGAAAGCGGCCGGACCGCCAGCATCCTGGACAACCCGCGGCACCCCTATACCCTGGCGCTTCTGGCCGCTGACCCGCACGCCGCGACCGCCGGCGGCATGCCCGGCCGCCTGGCCACCATCAGCGGCCAGGTTCCCCAGCCCAAGGACTGGCCGGGCGGCTGCCGGTTCGCGGCACGCTGCCAGTTCGCCGGCTCCGCCTGCGTGGAACCGGTCCCGCTGGTGCCCTCCGGCTCTGAAAACGGCGAGGTGCGCTGCGTCAAAGCGGACGAACTGGCCGTCGAAGGCCTCGCCTGGGTGGCCACCGACGTGCCCGCGCACCAGGCATCCGGGCCGCGTGAGGTCGCCAGGACAGCTGAGAAGGACACGCCATGTGCGACGGACAAAACGATCGAGAGGGACAGGGCATGAGCATCGACACTTCGCCAGGGCAGGACGGAACGGCGCAGGTTCCCGGCCGGCCGCTTCTGGAAGTGGCGGACCTGGTGGTCCGGTACGGCAGGGGCCGGAAGGCCGCCGCGGCGCCGCCGGCCGTGGACGGTGTGAGCTTCGGCATCCTGCCCGGCGAAACCGTGGGCCTGGTGGGGGAGTCCGGCTCCGGCAAGTCGACCATCGGGAAGGCCATTCTTGGCCTGGAGAAGTGCAGCGCGGGTTCGGTCCGGTACAACGGAACCGACATCACCCACGCCGGCGCGGCCCGGCGCCGGGAACTGGGCGGGGAATTGCGCGCCGTGTTCCAGGATCCGAACTCGTCCCTGAACCCCCGGCAGAGCATCGGCGCGTCCCTGGCCGAACCGCTGCGGATCCGCGGCGTGGCCGCCGGGGACGCCCGGCGGCGTGCCGCGGACATGCTGGCAAGGGTGGGCCTGCCCCGCGAGGCCGTTGACCGCCATCCGGCCCAGTTTTCCGGCGGGCAGCGGCAACGGATCGCGGTTGCCCGGGCCCTGATCTGCGAACCGAAGCTCGTGGTCTGCGATGAAGCGGTCAGTGCACTGGACCTCTCCACCCAGGCCCAGGTGCTAAACCTTCTGGCCGACCTCCGCGACGAACGGGGGCTGAGCTACCTGTTCATCGCCCACGACATCTCCGTGGTCCGGTTCCTCGCCCAGCGGGTGGTGGTCCTGTACCGGGGACAGGTCATGGAATCCGGGCCTGCGGCGGCGGTCACGGAGTCGCCCAAACACCCGTTCACCCAGGCGCTCGTGGCGGCCTCGCCCGTGCCCCGCCCGGCCGAGCAGGCCGCACGCCGGCACCAACGCGAAGCACTGGGCGTCCGGACCGCGGCCGCCGCGGCCGCCGCCCCCGCTGGCTGCCCCTTCAGCAACAGGTGCCCCCTGGCCACGGACCTGTGCCGCACCCAACGCCCGGCGCTGCGGACGGCGGGCATGTCCGACGTCGCCTGCCATTACGCGTAAGCAAGAACTGAACCGCCATGACCCTCACACCCCGGTCCGCCACGATGATTGCCCCCGGGCACGACAGGAGACAGCAATGAACAGGCCCACGCGCCTGAAGGCCGAACACCTCAGCGAGGCCTTCGGCATCACCATCACCCGTCCGCGGCTCAGCTGGACCCAGCCGGAGGGCACTCTGCGGCAGACCGCGTACCGGATCACCGCCAGCAACGGCTGGGACAGCGGCCGGGTGGAGTCGGCTGGACACTCCCTGGTGCCCTACGGCGGCCCGGCGCTGGATTCACGGGACCGTTTCGACTGGAAAGTCCGCACCTGGGACTTGGGCCCGGACGGCAGCGAACGCGCCTCTGCCTGGTCCGTACCGATGCCGGTTGAACTCGGACTATTGCACCCCGCCGACTGGACCGCCCGGTGGATCGGCCCCCGGGAAACCGCCCTCCCCGCAGCCGGCGCCCGCCCCGGCCACGCCTTGAGCACCACGTTCGACCTCGCGGTGCTGCCGCACTCCGCAAGGGCGTACGCCACCGCCCACGGGATCTACGAACTCTTCATCAACGGGAACCGGGCCGGGGACCAGGAGCTCACGCCCGGCTCCACGAGCTACCACACCACCCTCCAGGTCCAGGCGTTCGACGTCGGGCCCCTGCTCCGCCCCGGCCGCAACACCGTCACCGCGGTGCTCACCGATGGCTGGTACCGCGGCACGTTCGGGTACACCCGCGACGCCGACAGGTACGGCACCGCGACGGCGCTGCTGGCGCAGATCGAGCTCACCACCCCGGAAGGACGGACGGTGATCGGAACCGACGGCACCTGGCTGGTGACCGCGACGGAGATCGCCAGCGCCGACCTCATGGCCGGCCAGCACGTCGACTTCCGCTCCCGCCGGCTCCCCGGCAGCGGGGACCGCGAGCGCGCAGTGCTCCGGGCCGGAAGCTTCACGACCCTGACGGGTCCGGTCGCGCCGCCCACCAGGGTTGTCGCGGACATCACGCCCGTGTCCGTCACGCGCCTGGCCACCGGGCACCAGGTGGTGGACCTGGGGCAGAACATCAATGGCTGGGTGCGCCTGACCCGGCTGGGCGCCCCGGGCCGGCCGGTGACCCTCGTCTACGGGGAGGCGCTGGACGGCCGGGGCGACGTGACGCAGGAGAACCTGCGGCCGCACGATTTCCGCAATCCGGGCCGGTTCCTGTCCGCCGGGCAGGTCGACTCGGTGGTGTCCTCCGGTGCGCCGGGGGAAGTTTTCGAGCCCCGCCACACGACGCACGGCTTCCGCTACGTTTCGGTCAGGGGCCTGTCAGAGCCCCTGGGAACGGGGGACATCACGGGCCGTATGGTCCAGACCGACCTCGAACGCGCCGGCACATTCAGCTGCAGCGACCCCCGGCTCAACAAACTCCACGAGATCGTCGACTGGAGTTTCCGCGGCAATGCCTGCGAGGTCCCCACGGACTGCCCGCAACGGGAAAAGGCCGGATGGACCGGCGACTGGCAGGTGTTCGTCCCCACCGCGGCCTACCTCTACGACGTTGCAGGATTCACCCGGAAATGGCTCAACGATGTCCGGGCGGACCAATGGGACAACGGCGTGATCGTCAACATTTCGCCGTCGCCGGGCCCTGAAGCCACCGCCGCCGACCACATGGCGTTTGTCAACGGCTCCGCCGGCTGGGGAGACGCGATCGTCCTGGTCCCGTGGGAAATCTATCGGGCCACGGGAGACACGGACATCCTGGAACAGAACTGGGAGGCCATGAACCGCTGGCTCGGGTTCATCCGCAGCACGGCCACTGACGGCCGGCACCCGGCCCGGATCGCCGCCCGCCCGACGCCGGAACCGTACGAACAGTATCTCTGGGACACCGGCTTCCACTGGGGTGAATGGCTGGAACCCGACGGGCCGGAACCAGACCTGTTCGCCGCCCGGACCGCGGACCACGGCATCGTGGCCACCGCCTTCTACCGCCACTCCACCCGCATCATGGCCGGAATCGCCGCCGTCCTGGGCCGCGACACCGAGGCCCGTGCCCTCGACGAACTCTCCGCCAAAGTCCGCGACGCCTGGGAACGGGAATACCTCACCGCCGCCGGGCAGGTCTCCGACGCCAGCCAGGCCAACTGCGTGCGGGCGCTCGCCTTCGACCTCGTCCCTGAGCGGCACCGGCCGGCGGTCGCCGCGCAACTGGTGTCCCTCATCCGCGGCGCCGGCACCCACCTGGGCACCGGCTTCCTCGCCACCGGAGACCTGCTGCCCGTCCTGGCCGACAACGGCCACCTCGACCTCGCCTATGAACTGCTCATGCAGGACACCGAACCGTCCTGGCTGGTGATGGTGGACCGCGGAGCCACCACCATGTGGGAAGCCTGGGACGGCATCGGCCGGGACGGAACCGTGCGGCAATCGCTGAACCACTACAGCAAAGGAGCCGTGGTGTCCTTCCTGCACCGCTACACCGCCGGACTCCGGCAGGCGCCGGGCAGTGCAGCATATGAGGAGATCATCATCGAACCGCGCCCGGGCGCCGGCCTCACCTCCGCCAGCACCTCGCACCGCGGCCCCCGGGGCCTGATCGAAACCGGCTGGCGGATCGACGACGGCGCGCTCAGCGTGCATGTTCTCGTGCCGCCGGGCACCACGGCGGAAGTCCGGCTTCCCGGCCGGCCGGCCGCCGTCGTCGGCCCCGGAACGCACACCTTCTCAGTTCCGTATGGCCCGGCTGTCCCGGCATCCCTGTCCCACCTCATCAGGAGCGCACCATGACCTTTATCGAATCCGCAGCGACTGACAGCGAGGCACGCCCCGACGCCGCAGGAAAGGACGGGCCGTCTTCTGGCCCAGCGTTCCCCGGGTTCCCTGCCTTTGATGGCCCGGGCATGGCCGTGCCGGTATCCGAGGGCTCCGCGGTACACCGCGAAGTCAGGTACGCCCGGACCGTCGGGTTCCGGCCGCTGACCATGGACATCTGGCTTCCGCGGACGGCCGGGCGTCCGCTGCTGCGGCCCGTTCCGCTGGTGCTGTGGATCCACGGCGGCGCTTTCCAGCTGGGGGACCGCCGTGAGCTGCCGCCCACTTTCCCTGTGAATTCCGTCTTTTCCCGGCTTAACGCGGCGGGGATCGCCTGCGCCACCGTCGACTACCGGCTGGCCCTCGAAGCCGCCTTCCCGGCCCAACTGCATGACCTGAAAGCGGCGGTCCGCTACCTCCGCGCGCACGCACAGGAGCTGCGGATCGATCCGAAACGGTTTGGCGCCTGGGGCGAATCCGCCGGCGGCCACCTGGCTGCTCTGCTGGGCCTAACCGGCAGGCGGGAAGACCTCGAGGGAGAACTCGGCGCGCAGGGACACTCCAGTGCCGTCAGCGCCGTCGTGGACTTCTACGGTGTGTCCTCGCTGCCCCTCATGCCCCCGATGCAGCTCCCGGCCCGCCTCCTCACCGGACCCATGGTGGCCGCCGTTCCGGCAGGCATGAGCATGGAACCGGGGCCCATGCTCATTGGCGGTTCCAGGGACCCGGACCGACTGGCGGCCGCGAGTCCGCTCGGCCACGTCAGCGCCGGGGCGCCGCCGTTCCTGCTGATCCACGGCGACACCGACGCCCTCGTGCCCCTGTCCCAGAGCGAGCTCCTCGCGCAGGCCCTCAGCGCCGCCGGAGTCCGCAACGACGTCGTCGTCATCGAGGGCGCCGACCACTGCTTCTTCGGCGCAGAAGACCGGATAGACAGCATCCTGGACACAGCCATCACTTTCCTCGCCACAGAGCTGGGCCGGCCATGACCCTGGACCCGGACCTGGCCGGCACCCTCCATCACCTGGCGGGGGCGGGTTCGCTGGCGGAGCTCCTGTCCCGACCCGGCGGCGCGGACCGGCTGGAGGCGTTCAGCGGCGGCCCCGTGCCCTACCAGGCTCCGGACGTCCGTGTCCGCGACGCCGAGGCGCCCGGCCCGAACGGGCCCGTCCCGGTCACGATCTACGGTGCCGGCAGCCATGGCGGTCCTGCGCTCGTCTGGATGCACGGCGGGGGATTCGCCGGCGGCGGCCCGGAGATGCGCGAAGCGGACCAGCTGGCCCGGGAAGTCGCGGCCCGCAGCGGCGGCGTGGTGGTGTCCGTGGACTACCGGCTGGCCCGCGACGGTGTGCACTTCCCCGTCCCGCACGAGGACGTCCTGGCCGCCTGGCTCTGGACCGTGGAGCACGCCGCGGAGCTGGGCGCCCGCCCCGACCGCGTGTGCCTGGGCGGCGCCAGCGCGGGCGGCAACCTGGCCGTCGGGGCCGCGCTCTTCCTCAAAGACGCCGGCCTGCCCATGCCGGCCAAACTGCTGCTCGCGTACCCGTTCCTGCACGCCGACCTGTCGGTGTCCGGCGCCGCCACGGCGCGGGACATCCTCGACGCGCTCCCGCGGCCCCTGCGGTTCACCCCCGATGACTGCCGCGCCCTCGTGGAGAACTACATCGGCGGCCCCGTCGCCGTGGCGCCCTCCTATGCGATGCCCGGCAAAGCGGACCCTTCCGGGCTGCCGCCCGCGGCGATCATCGCTTGCGAATACGACGACCTGCGCCCCTCGGCAGAGGCGTTCGCGGCAGGACTCCGACGTGCCGGAACTGACGTCGACTTTCGCCTCGAAGCCGGTGCCGTCCACGGCTACCTCAACCATTCCGCGGGGCTTAGGATCGTGCAGGACGGCCTCGCCTTCCTGGCCCGGGCCCTGGTGGAGACAAAGCCGTTCCAATGATTGAAATCCCCGCTGTCCGGAGACGGCGGCATCAGCGACCCTTGATTCAGACGCCGGAACACCACCACACGCCGGCCAGCAGCGGATGGAGCCGACGATGACATCAGAACAGATCCTGCAGGGGATCGAGTTCGCCTGCCCCACGGGCGCAGGACCCCTGCTGCTGGACGTGTACCTGCCCGCCGCAGAAGAACAGCCCGCCGAAGGGCGGACCCCGAAACTGTTCCCCGCCATCGTGCACTTCCACGGCGGCGGCTGGCGGACGGGGGAGCGATCCTCCCTCGGCCCGGTCCTGGACGGCTTCGGCTTCAGCCCGTTCCGGCGGCTCACGGACGCGGGCTTCGTCGTGGTGTCCGCCGACTACCGGCTCAGTACGGCCGCCCGGTTCCCGGCGCAGCTGGAGGACGCGAAGGCCGCAGTGCATTGGCTACGGAACCACGCGGCGGAGTTCCGCGTGGATCCTGACCGGATCTTCGCGTGGGGCGACTCCGCGGGCGGGCATCTCGCCAGCCTCGTGGGGCTCACCCCCGGCGACGCCGCCACCACCACCGCCGCGGTTGCTGCCGTGGCCGCCTGGTACGCGCCCACGAACCTGGCCACGATGGCTGAACAAAGCCTGCCCCACGCCGTCGCCCGTGCCGACGACCCCGCCTCGCGCGAAGAACTGCTCATCGGAGCGGTGCTGGCCGAGGCCCCCGGCAAGGCCGCCGCCGCCAGTCCCATGGGCCATGTGACCCCGGCGGCGCCCCCGTTCCTCCTGATCCACGGGACCGCCGACCGGTTCGTCCCGCCGGCCCAGTCGACGTCCCTCGCGGCGGCGCTGGAAGCCGCCGGTACCGACGTCGAACTGCTCCTGATCGAGGACGCGGACCACATGTGGGTACTGCCCGATCACAGCCAGGAGGCTGCGGAGAAGGCCATGGATGCCACCGTCGACTTCTTCCTCCGCCAGGCCCACGTCCCCTGACGGACCCGTCCCCGCGAAGCCAGTGCAGGACTCAGCAGGACAGGCCTCGGCAGGACCCGGGCAGCTTTGCCGTGCCAACTTTCCACGATCATCATTTCCCTCACCGTGCCCGCCCGGGCCGAACCCGAAAGGCCCTTCACATGCAGTACATCGGCATCATCCACGACGGCGCAGCATGGGTCGCGGCCCTGGCCGGACCGCGGGTCTACCCGCTGGCTCCCGTGCAGGACTTCTGGGCCGATGCCCCCGGTTGGCAGGAAAAGTCCGTGGCATTGACAGCCGACGGCGGTCCGGCACTGAACCGCTCCGACGTCACCGAAGTGCCCCCGGTCCCGCCGTCCGCCCGCATCATCTGCGTGGGACTGAACTACAAAGCCCACGCCGCCGAGGGCTCCTTCGCGGTCCCGGAGTACCCCACGCTGTTCGGGCGCTGGACGGCGTCGCTCTCGGTCGGCAACGTGCCCGTGCCGGTCCCGGCCGGCGAGGCCGGACTGGACTGGGAAGGCGAAGTGGCCGCCTACCTCGGCCAACGGGTCGAATCCGCCGACGAAGCCACCGCCGCAGAGGCCGTCTTCGGCTACTCCACCTTCAATGACCTCACGGCCCGCCGGGCCCAAAAGCTCACCGCGCAGTGGACCCTGGGCAAGAACGGCGACTTCAGCGGGCCACTCGGCCCGCTGGTCAGCCGCGACGAAGCCGGTGACCTCCGCGACGGCCTGCAGGTCCGGACCCGGGTCAACGGCACCGAAGTCCAGAACGGCAACACCCGGGACATGATCTTCTCCGTGCCCGCCATCATCGCGCTGATCAGCCAGACCCTGACCCTCCACCCCGGCGACATCATCGCCACGGGAACCCCCGAGGGCGTGGGCTACGTCCGCACCCCGCCGTGGCTCCTGCAGCCCGGCGACACGGTCGAAGTGGAGATCGACACCCTGGGCACACTGACCACGCCCGTCGGCGCCCCGTCACTGCGGGCACGGGCCTGATGACCGCCATCCCCAACGCGGCCCTCGCGGACCTGCCCGATCACACACCCGTGCTGATCGCCGGCGGGGGACCCAGCGGACTGTTCCTCGCCCTGGACCTGGCGCACCGCGGCATCCCGAGCCTCGTGATCGAGCCGCGGACGGCGATCGACCCCGACCGGCCCCGGGCCAAGACCACCAACGCCCGGACCATGACACACCTGCGCCGCCTGGGACTGGCCGACAGGCTCCGCGCCGCCGCGCCGCTGCCGGTCGGCTACGCCCAGGACGTCATCTTCTGCTCCGCCCTGACCGGTCACGAAGTCACCCGCTTCCGCGAGGCCTTCCAACTGGTCCCGGGCCGCTACGGGCCCCAGCCGGAATGCGGCCAGCAGGTCCCGCAGCCTGTCATGGAAGGCGTGCTCCGCGACGCGGCCGGCGAATCCCCCCTCATCACACTGCTGACCGGCCTTCGGGTCGAGGACCTGGACGCCACCGGGGGCAACGGCCCCCGGGTGACGGTGTCCGACGCAGCGGGACAGCGCAAGGACGTGGACTGCAGCTTCGTGGCCGCGGCCGACGGCGGTTCCTCCACCGTGCGCCGCCGCCTGGGCATCCGGCTGGCCGGCAGCTCGGCAGAGCTGTCCAACATCAGCGTCCTGTTCCGTTCGGACACCCTGGCCGCGGCGATCACGCTGGAGCCGGCCGTCCAATACTGGGTCCTGGGCCCGGACGTCGCGGGCATGGTGGGGCGGCTGGATCTCGGGAATACCTGGTGGGCCATTATCCAGGGCGTGGACGGCACCGGATCCGTCGGGGCCGAAAGCCTCGTCCGGTCCCTCGTGGGGACCGACGTCGACGTCGAAGTCATCGCCACCGATCCCTGGACAGCCCGCATGCTGCTCGCCCCGGACTACGGACACCACCGTGTGTTCCTGGTGGGGGACGCGGCGCACCTGAACCCGCCCTGGGGCGGCCACGGCTTCAACACTTGCATCGGCGACGCCGCCAACCTGGCCTGGAAAATCGCGGCCGCCCTCGGCCACTGGGCCGGCCCGGCGCTGCCCGGCAGCTACGCACTGGAGCGGCGGCCCGTGGCGGCCCGCACCATCCGCGACGCGGCAGCCAACGGGCAGGCGCTCGCCTATCACTTCGCGGACCCTGCCCTCGGCCTGGACGGTGCAGCCGGGGACGCGGCCCGGCAGGCGGCCAAAGCAGCGCTCGCGGTCAAACAGAGTGAGTTCGATTCGCTCGGACTGGTGCTCGGGTACGGATACGGCTCCTCGCCGCTGGTCGTTCCGGACGGCCTGCCCGTCCCCGAGGAGCACCCTGTCCGCTATGTCCCCTCGGCCAGCCCGGGATCGCTGCTGCCGCATGCCTGGCTCGACGAGTCGACGTCGCTCTATGACCTCCTGGGGTCCGGCTTTACCCTCCTCGTGGACCGGGAACGCCTGGCCGGCCGGGCAGCCCCGGAGGCTTACGCGGCGGTACTGGCCGCCGCCGCGGTGCACGGCATCCCCGTGGCCTTCGCCGGCGTCGGCCCCGACCGGGACGGGACCGCCATGTCCACGCACTGGCAGGCCGACGCGGTGCTGGTCCGCCCGGACCAGCACGTCGCCTGGCGGGGCGCCGACCCGGTGCAGGCCGCCGCCGCTATTGGCGTGGCGGCCGGATGGCCTCCGGCTACCACTTCCGAAGACCCAGACAGGAGTTCGCGTGTCCGAGCCCACTTTCCGTGACTATCTCTATCCCCCCGACCACCCGCGGCTGGCCGCGATCCGGGGCCTCGATGCCCGCGGCTATGCCGAGGCGGCGAAGACCGACGCTTTCGCCGGTCCCATGATCCACGGCTGGGCTGCCCTGTACCCCAAGCCTTTTACGGGGGTGACGAACGACGGCGTGCTGCGGCCGGGGTTGTACCCGCTGCGGCCCGCAGCGGCGGGGGAGGAGGCCCCGGCAGCAGCGATGGCATCCGCCGCGCGGGAACTCCTGGCCGGGCTCACGCCGGCCCAGGCCGGGCGGCTCCGCTACGCCGTGGACGCCCAGGAATGGCAAAGCTGGGCCAACCCGGAATTCATGCAGCACGACACCGGCCTGCGGCTGGACGAGCTGGCCCCGGCAGCCCGCGAGCTGATCCTGGCCGTCGTGGAGGCGAGCCTGAGCCGTGCGGGCTATGACCTGGTGCGGAACCTCATGCGGATCAACGGGTTCCTGGGCGGGCTGGTGGCGTTGCCGGACCTGATGAACGAGTACAGCTACAACTTTGCGCTCTATGGTGCACCGTCGGAGACGGAGCCGTGGGGCTGGCAGCTGTTCGGGCACCATGTGGCGCTCAACGTCCTGGTCGTCGGGACGCAGTTGGTCGTTTCGCCGGTGTTCCTGGGCGCGGAACCCGATGTCATCGACGCCGGCCCGCACCGGGGCGTGAAGGTCTTCAAGGAGCGCATCGCCCTGGCGCGGCAGCTCATGGCGACCCTGCCGGGGCCGCTGGGCCGCAAGGCCACAGTCTTTGAGGACATGCAGGACCCGGCGATGCCCGCGGGCCGGCTGCACGCCGGGGACGAACGGCACCTGGCCGGTTGCTTCCAGGACAACCGCGTGATTCCCTACGAGGGCATTCCGGTCAGCGCGATGCCGGCCGCGGCACGCGGGATCCTGGACCGCCTCGTGGACGACTTCATCGCCCTGCTCCCGGACGGGCCGCGGTCTGCCCGGCGCCGGGAGATTGCCGCCCACTGGGACGAGACCTGGTTCTGCTGGATCGGCGGCCGGGAAGCGCAGGACGCCTTCTATTTCCGCCTGCAGAGCCCCGTAGTGGTCATGGAACTGGACCACCACACGGGCGTGTTCCTCAGCAACGAGACGCCGGCCCCGTTCCACATGCACACCGTCATGCGCACGCCGAACGGCAACGACTACGGGCGCGCACTGGTCCGCCAGGCACAGGGTTCCTGAGCCAACAGCGGAAGCCCGGACCCCTTGGGGAGTCCGGGCTTTCGTCGTCGCACGTCCAAAAGCAGCCAGTCCGGCCTAGATGTCCAGCGCCGCGCGGCGCTGCGGCGGCGGGCCGACCACCGTCAGGTCCATCTCCGCCTGTGCCCGGCCGAAACCCTCCATGTCCATGTAGGGTTCGCCGCCCTCGGTATACATGTAGTCCTCGGTGGGCTTGTTGAAGTATTCGAAAAAGCCGTTGAAGACCGACGGCGTCAGGAACCCGAGCATCTGCGTGTTGTGGGAGTCGAACGCGAAGGAGTGGATGGTTCCGGCGGGAGCGTGCAGGAAGTCGCCCTTGGTGAGAAGGACCTCGCGCCCGTTGGCATAAATCCACATCCGGCCCTCCGTGCAGAGGAAGTTCTCCGTGTGCTGTTCGTGGAAATGCAGCGGGATGTAGGGCGACTTGGCGCCTTTGGTGTGGACGGCAAAGTAGTTCGAACCCGTGTTCGCCGGCCGGGACAGGTACGTGAACATCGTCTGGTAGCTGACCATCCGCTCGCCTTCGCCGGCGCTGAGGAAGTACGGGCTCTGGGCGGCCGGCAGGCCGGCGTCCTGCCGGAACGCCGGGGCCACGCGCTCGATCTCCGGAAACGTCATCCCGAATTCCGCGCCGACGTCGGCGTACTCCCGCAGGCTGGGCTTCCGGCCCGGCGTCACCGGCGGGACGTGCGAATCCACGGGCGTCCCGATGCGTTCGTAATACGCTTCGGCGCCGCCGGGCGTCATCCAGTTCAGGAAGCGCGTGTAGTGGCTTGCCATCCGGTAGGCGTGCGGGGTTCCCGGCGGAATCACCACGGAATCTCCCGGCGTCAGGATGCGGCTTTCGCCGGGAAGCCAGACGTGCAGGATCCCATCGAACACGTAGAGGGTCTTGTGTTCCACCGTGTGGCTCACAAACGGTGATTCGGCCCCCATGCCGCCGGAGACATAGGCAGCACTGAAGATCCCGCCGGTGTCCGACGCGCGGGCGATCACCGTGACGAGCTGCCCGTTGATTTCGTAGCGGGCGCCCTCCCCGGAGGCCATGTAGTAGGGGACCGCAGCGCCCGGCAGCGCGTTGGCCACGGGCAGCTGTTTGTTCATTTCCTCAACGCTGAGGGACATCTCTTCCTTCTTTCCTGTGGGTCGACCTTGTCTGTCGGTCGAGCGCGGTCTGCCCCAAGACTGCCTTCGATTCTGCCCCGGGACGACTCCCGTTTCCAATGGATGAAACACTTCATAGTCGGGTGGCCGCGCCGGGCCTAGAGTGCCGGGGCGGCCACGGATACGGTCCTAAGTCCCTATTTCGGCGTCAGCGGACCCGGTTAGGGTGGCGTGAGGCGCATGGCGGTCCGTGATTCGAGCCGGTGCGCCCCCATTCATGAATCAGGCAGTCAGGCAGCTCTGCATCAATCGGTGTCAGGCAGCCAGGAATCCGGGGGGTACGTTGTCCAATGATTCAGTCATGACCTGGTGTCCGGGCGATCCGGGCCGTGCGGCGGCAACGGAGCCGTCGGAACGGAACGACACCCAACACAACGATTCCACCGGGCAGTCGTGGGACGGAGTGTTCCAGCCGGCAATCCCGGCGGCCAGCCGCGGCGGCTACTGTCGCGACCACTGGCCGCCGCTCTAGTGCCACCGGCAGTGCGCGGTTGACTGCTATTTACCCAGGATTTACGTGACCGGCCTTGTGGGCGTCTGCGGGCCGCAGAAAGACTAAGTAGACGGGCTGACGCCATCGGTTCAGCCGGCAGAACCAAACCAGCGGGCAGCAGCGAAGCTTCCCTTTCCACTCCAGGGCAACGTTGTCCGGACAGGGAGCCCGCGGACCGGGAGGACCATCATGGCAGGCACATTTGAACTCTTCGTCGACGCCGATGCCCGCTTCAGGTTCCGGCTCCGGGCACCTGACGGGGCGGTGCTGGCCGTCTCCAAGGCCTTCATGGACAAACCTGCAGCCGTAGCCGGCATCACCGCCGTGCGCGAGTACGCCGGCATGGGCCTCATCAGTGACCTCTGCCCCGCGGGCCCTGCCCCGGAACCGGCCGCGCCCCGCCCCAGGCCGGCCTCCACACCGGTTCCCGCCGTGGACCGCCGGGTGCACGACAACGACCTCCGCATCCGCGCCAGGGCCCTCCGCCGCCCGTCGCACGGGGCCGGGGCGGTCGGCGTCTCCTGAGGACTCCGGGACAGGCCTAGGGGACCATTCCGGCGTGCACCGGAACGAAATCGATCTTGTTGGCCGGGTGCACCGTCTTCTTTGGGGCACGTGAGTACCCCTTGGCATCCAAGTGGTTCTGCAACCGGTAGTCTGCCAGGGCTTCGTCATAGATGCCGTTGAGCCGCCGGCCGGTGTAGACCTGCTCTGAGCCGTCCGTGAACACGATGCTGATGAGTGCCGTGTCCGGGAAATGCCGGTTCATGCGGATGAAGCCTTCGGCGTCCTGTTTGAGATTGATCATGTGGTTCCCACTTTCGCGATCGAGATGATCCAGTCTGACGCTTCCGCCCTGCGTCCTCCAACCTGTTGGCGGTCCTCGTCCGCTGACCGGGCATGCGCCTACTCGGCGGCGTAGGCGTTCACTGCCTGCTCCAGCACCGGGCTGTAGAGGTCCCAGGAATCGGCGGGTGCGGCAGCCACCACAACACTGCTGCCCCGGGTTCCTGTAACGAGGCACGCTATTTCCCGGTACTTGTGGGAGCCGACGCGGGTGACATACGTGTCCTCCACGCAGGAACCGGAGCCTCCGCGGAACGCCATGCCGGCGCGGAAGGACAGCCGGTCCGCTGAGGCGGCGTTCTCACCCGTGAGGTGGGCCAGCCGGAACTCGGACCAGTTGGCCTGCGATTCCTCACCCTCCTGCGGCGTGGCGTTGAGATACAGCCTGAGCTCGCCGCCGGGGCCCGTCACGGTCGCGGAGACGCTGCCGGGGTCGCCCGGCGCCGGTGTGGCCTCAGGCGGGACGGACAGCACGGCGGTGGCGTCCGGAAGTTCCAGCGACTGCCAGCCTGCAGGCGCCGGGCCGCTGCGGAACCACGCGAACGGCGTTGCGCCGGACACAGGCGCGGCCGGCCCCCGGTTGCCCGGCGAACCGCAACCGGCGGCGGCCAGCACCGCCGTCGTCCCCAGCAACACAGCGCAGAGCAGCGTCCCGGAGTTTCGCGGGCGACGCCGGCCAGCGGTGCTACCTGTTGCCGTCACCGTCATCCGGTCCTCCGTTGTTATCGGCGTCGTGGTCGTTCCCTGCGGGCGGCCGGCCCGGCGGAACCATGGGCCGCGGGGCCGGGGCGGCTGGAGGTACCACCTGTCGGGGCGCCGGCGGCCGGACGGCCGGAACCGGTGCCGGGGCAGGCACGGCCGGTACGACGGGTTGCGGTGCTGCAGGCTTTGGTGGAAGGGGCTGTGGTGGAAGGGGCTGTGGTGCCACCGCCGGCGGCGCGGCGGGGACAACGCTGGCGGGGTCCTTGGGCGGCGGCGGGGCCGCCTTCGTTGCCGGCGCCGGTGTGACGGTGGCCGGTGACGGAACTCCTGCTGGCCCGGCGAAACAGGCGCCGAGCAGCAGGGTGGTGCCCAACGCGGCAGCAGCATACGCCGGGCGGGAAAACTTCATGGTGCGCTCCTTGGTGGGAAGGCCGGCCGTGTTCAGCCGGGCTGTCGCTAGAACGGCCCCGGCAGCGTGCGGGTTCAACGCGGTCCCCGTTTCCCAAGGAAGCGGGGACCGGTGAACCGTTGGGCCGCTGGCGTCGTAGTACTTCCAGGGAGGCGGAAAATGGCCGATCAGGAGGCCGAGCTGCTGCGGTCGCTGCACGAGGCCTACGCTCCGGCGCTACGGCGCTTCGTCATGAAGCTGACCGGTGACGGTACGCTGGCCGACGACGTCGTACAGGAAACGCTGATCCGCGCATGGCAGCACCCGGCGGTCCTGCAACGCCCGGAGGCGGCCGTGAGGGCGTGGCTCTACACTGTTGCCCGCAACCTGGTGATCGATGACCGGCGCAGTGCCCGCCGGCGCCATGAAGCCCGGACCGACCAGTTCCCCGAGGTTCCGGAAGCTGACCGGGTGGACCGGATCCTGGACGGCTGGGTGGTGTCGGATGCCCTGGCCGGGCTGACCGCCGAGCACCGCGCCGTTGTTATCCACGCCTATTACCGGCGCGAGACGACGGCGGAGATCGCGCAGAGCCTCCAACTGGCGGAGGGAACGGTGAAGTCCCGGCTTCACTATGCCCTGAAGGCGATGCGGCTGGCGTTGCAGGAGGGTGGCGTGACGCCATGAACCACAGCGGGACGGATGAGTACCGGAGCTGGGATGCCGCGTACGTCCTGGGGTCCCTGGTGTCCGCGGAGCGCCGTGAGTTCGAAGAACACCTGGCCGTCTGCCCGGGATGCCGGGCCGCCGTGGCCGAACTCGCCGGGCTGCCGCCGCTGCTGGCCGCGTTGTCGCCGGACGAAGCCCAGGCGATCGGGACGGCCGGGAGTGAACGGCCGGCCCGGGAGTTGGTTCCTGCACTGGCGCAAAGGGTCCGGCGGGGGCGCCGGCGCACGCGTCTGGCAGTCACCGGACTGGTGCTGGGCGCGGCCGCTGCCTCCGGCGCGCTCGCCGTTGCGGTCACGGCCCCCGCCCCGGTGGCCGTGCAGACGCAGGCGGTACCGCAAACGGTCCTGAAGTTTTCCCCCGTGACGGGGAGCGCGCTGGTGGCACAGGGGACGCTCACGGGTCAGTCGTGGGGAACCCGGATCGACTGGGAGTGCACCTACACGCCGTCCCCGGCGGACATCCCCTCGCCGGCGGGGCCCGGCGGGCATCGCGCACCGGAAGAGTACGGTCTGGTGGTTGTCGACGCCAGGGGGATCTCCACGCAGGTGGCCACCTGGACGGCAACGCCGGGTACGACGGCCACCCCGACGGCGACCACCGCGGTCCGGATCGAGGACATCCGCCGCGTCGACATCGTTGCCGTCGGGAGCGGGCGCACGTTGCTGAGCGCTCCCGTGTGAGGCGCGATGGACTCTCCGGAAGTTGCGGACTTGCCCTCACTCAAGGGGAATGAGCCGGGCCGTGTTCGCAGTGAGCCAATCCCTGAGCGAGATGCCCAGATGGTTGTCCCCCCGGGGGTACGTGATCCAGACCTTGCCCTTGCGGTCAAAGTCCACGTTCACCAGGTTGTCGAAGCCAGTGCGTGGCCAGCGGGGGACGGGACGATCGTCGGTGAACTCGACAAGGCGCTGCGGAGCCGTCAGCCAAGCGGGCTCCTTCCCGGGCTTACGGGCAGGTAGGGAGACAACGCGGCCCGACGCCGGGATGAGGCCCTTCGGATTGACCAGTTTCCGTGTGGCGCTGCCGCCTTCGAACGTGCTCAGGACAGTGTCGATGTTGACAAAGTCGTCGCCACCGAAGGTGGTTGAACGGCGGTAGAAGCAGATCCGGCCGTCGACAGTGAGGAAGGCCGTGCCGTCATCTTCGTTTTCCAGGGGCCAGCCGAGTGACTGGGCGACGAAATGCCACGTGGCCCAGTCGGTGCCCGCGGTGACGGCGGCAAGGCTGGTCGGCACGGCGTGCTTTCGCAGCCGCTTGCTCGCGCGTCCCAAAAGACGTTCCATCCGATCAGCCGCGACACGGCGTGCCGACTCGTAGATACCGGGGACACTCTCGTTGCCGGCGCGTCCGGCGGCGTGAGTGCGCGCCATGACCCGTTGCGTTCCATTCCCCGCATTTTCAAACGACATCGCAGCTCCCCGTTCGACCGCCTCGCATCCAGGGAACCGGCGGTTCCGGGGCAAGGCAGGGACTCCCGTTTCAGCCTAGGTCCATGGCGGCGGCGGGGCGCCCCGAAGCGCTAAATGTTCATCGAACGATCACCAGCCCCGTTTCGTGACGTCTCCGTCAGCCGGTGCGGAGCCCGCGGGTTTTGCAGAGACAATGGAGACGTGACCTCCCCGACCGCCCCCCTGGACCCCGCCCGCCTCAAGCGAGTCTTCGACCTCGGCGCCATCGGGGCCGGCCTGACTTTTGCCGGGTCCTTGCGGGATCTCGCCGCGGCACTGCAGTCCGGGGGAGGCGCCGCCGTCGTGCAGGCTCCGCCGGGTACGGGCAAGACGACGCTGGTACCGCCACTGCTGGCCAACATCGCTTCCGGCGGCAGCACCGGCTTGCCACGGATCGTGGTCACCCAGCCGCGCCGCGTGGCCGCACGCTCGGCCGCCCGGCGGCTCGCCGCCCTGGACGGCACCCGGCTCGGCGACCGGGTCGGCTACACGGTCCGCGGCGAACGCCAGTCCGGCCCGGATACCATGATCGAGTTCGTCACCCCGGGCATCCTGCTGCGCCGCCTGCTCGCCGATCTGGGCCTTGACGGCACCGACGCCGTGATCCTCGACGAGGTCCACGAACGCGGCCTGGAAACGGACCTCCTGGTCGGGATGCTCGCCGAAGTCCGCCAGCTGCGCGGCGACCTCGCGCTCGTCGCGATGTCGGCAACCCTCGACGCACCCCGCTTCGCCGCCCTGATCGGTGCACCGGCAACAGGTGATGACGACGGCGGCCCGGCGCCGGTGGTGGACTGCCCCTCCGCGCTGTTTCCCCTGGATGTGGAGTGGGCCCCGGCCCAGGCGGCACGGCTCGACGAGCGGGGTGTCACCCGGGCATTCCTGGACCACGTGGCCGACACCGCGGCGGCGGGGCACAGTGCCGCGCTGGCTGCCGGGCACGACATCGACGCCCTGGTGTTCGTTCCCGGCGCCCGGGAGGTCTCCCACGTGGCCGCCCGGCTTCGCAGCCGGAGCCGCGCCGGGATTCTCGAACTCCACGGCCAGGCGGCCCCGGCCGAGCAGGACCGCGCCGTCTCCGGACGCCGTCCCGGCGAGGCCGCCCGGATCATCGTCTCCACGGCGCTCGCCGAATCCTCCCTCACCGTCCCCGGCGTCCGCCTGGTCATCGACTCCGGGCTCGCGCGCGAGCCGCGGCGCGATTCCGGCCGCGGGATGTCCGGCCTTGTCACGGTGTCCTGCTCCCGGGCGTCCGCGGACCAGCGCGCCGGCCGTGCCGCACGCCAGGGCCGGGGCACCGTGATCCGCTGCTACGACCAGAAGGCCTACGGCGCCGCGCCGGCACACCCGACGCCGGAAATTGCGGCCGCGGACCTGACCGGCGCCGCCCTGGTCCTTGCCTGCTGGGGCGCCCCCGGCGGCCGCGGCCTGGCCCTGCCGGACGCGCCGCCCGCAGCCGCGATGGACGACGCCGTTGAAGTGCTCCGGGAGCTGGGCGCCGTGACACCGGCCGGCCAGGCCACCGCCTTGGGCAAGGTCCTGGCCCGGATCCCCACGGACCCCCGGCTGGGCCGCGCACTCCTGGACGGTGCGGCGATCGTGGGCCAGCGCAGTGCGGCCGAGGCCGTGGCCGCCGTCTCGGGGGACCAGCGCGCCCCGGGCGCCGACCTCACGCGACTGGTGGCCGCGCTGCGCACCGGCACGGATCCCGGGTCCCGGCGCTGGGCCGAGGACGTCCGCCGGATGGAAGGAATCGCACGGCAGGAGGCATCGGGCCCCGGGGCCGCCGCACCGTACGGCCCCACGGGCTCCGGCGAGGCGGTCGGCGTCGTCGTGGCCCTGGCCTTTCCGGACCGGGTGGCGCGCCGCGTCCCGGGCGACGGACCGGAACGGTACCAGCTGACATCCGGGACGCGGGCCGGGCTGCCGGCCGGCAGCCCCCTGTCCGGGCATGAATGGCTGGCGGTGGCAGAGGTTACGCGTGCGGACGGCCGCGACGCCGCGGGGACAGGCGCCGTTATCCGGGCGGCGGCGCCTCTGACACCGGAGAACGCTGAGAATGCCGCCCGCCATCTGCTCGTCGAGACGCTGGAGGCGCGGTTCAGCCAGGGCCGCGTCTCGGCCCGGCGGGAACGGCGCCTCGGCTCGATCCTGCTCTCGTCCACCCCGGTGCGGCCCTCAGCGGAGGAAGGCCGGGCGGCCGTTGCCCGCGGTTTGGCCAACGAGGGGCTGGCAGCCATCGGCTGGTCCGGCGCGGCAGAGGCCTTGCGCCGCCGGCTGGCCCTCCTGCACCGGGAACTGGGCGAGCCGTGGCCGGACGTGGCCGAACCGGCTCTGCTGAGGAGGCTGGACGAGTGGCTGGCACCGGAACTCACAGCGCTGGCAGGCGGGGCACCGACCGGCGGGATCGACCTCGCCGGACCGCTGAGCCGGCTGCTGCCCTGGCCCGAGGCATCACGGCTGGGTGATCTGGCCCCGGAAACCCTGGCGGTCCCCAGCGGCTCCCGGATCCGGATCGACTACCCCGCGGCGGACGACGCCACCGGACGACCGGTAGTCGCCGTCAAGCTGCAGGAATGTTTCGGCTGGGCCGAAACGCCGCGACTGGCCGGCGGGCGTGTGCCCGTCCTGTTCCACCTGCTCTCACCGGCCCGGCGGCCGCTGGCCGTGACTGATGACCTCGCCTCGTTCTGGTCCGGACCCTACGCCCAGGTCAGAGCGGAAATGCGTGGCCGTTACCCCAAGCATCCGTGGCCTGAAGACCCCTGGACCGCACCCGCGACGGCCCGAACCAAGCCGCGGGCCTGACGCCCGGCCGCTCCCACGAACCCGCGCGCGCTCCTCCTGTTTCCCCAACGGTCACAGATCAGGCATCCAGTCTTCACCCGCGCGAAACACCCCATCCGGCACACTGGAACCAGCACCGGACGCGGAGAACCGCATCCTGCTCCCTCGCCCGCCGGACTGGATCCGGCCGGCCGCGGCCCGCGGAAGGGGCCGCCACCCTCGCCGCACACCCGGACCACATCGCTCCGGACTGCGCCGCAGCCATCCTGCCGGCAGCCTGCAACCGCGGCGCCCGGCAACCCTTGATTCCCGTACCCCTTGGAAGGACCATGCCATGATCAAGACCAGAGCCGGCCTCGTACTCGAAATCGAGGCAGAGACCGCAGCCCTCCTGGCCGAAGAACTGGACGCCGCCGTCGCCGTGGCCCGTGCCCGCGCCATGGAAGAGAGCCGGCACGGCATCCTCGTCACGCGCCACAGCCCGACACTGTTCACCGTGGCGGTCAGCGCCGAAGTGCCGTACGGACTGACCCTCGAGCGCGGCTGACAGACACCTTGCCGGCCGCCCGGCCCTCGCGCCCCGGGAACAACAGGCGCATGATGAAGGAGGACGACGCCGGCGGACCTCCCGGCACGCGGGACGCCGCCTAACCGCTGCCCCGCCAAGGTATGAAGAGTGATGGCCATGCACTTCGCGTTCGTCTCCATTCCCGCGCACGGCCACGTGAACCCGACGCTGCCGCTTGTGGCCGAACTGGTCCGCCGCGGGCACCGCGTCACCTTCTTCACCGCCGCCGACTTCGAACCACAGATCCGCAACGCCGGTGCGGACTTCCAGGCTTCCGGCGTTAACTGGCTCGCATCGCTGCCTGCCCTGGGCCCCGGCCAGCGGACCCAGGCGCACCTGATGCTGCCGCTCATGAACGAGGTGTTCGAAAACCTTCGCTCGAGCTTTCCCGCCCTCGTGGACCGGCTCCGGCAGGACCCGCCCGACGCCGTCTGCTTCGACGCGATGACCCTCAGCGGCGGCATGGCGGCGGAGAAGATCGGTGCCCCGGCCATCGCACTGATGCCCACCTACGCCACCAATGAACACTTTTCGCTGCGGAAACTGATGCCGGCCCCGCCGCCGGAAGGGGCCGATGACATGGCGAAAGTCGCGATGGCCATGGGCCGGCTGGTGGCCGAGTTCGCAGCCGAGCAAGGGGTGCGCACACCGCGGATGTTCGACGGGCCGCCTGCGCCGTTCAACATCGTCTTCCTGCCCCGCGAATTCCAGCCCATGGGGGAGACCTTCGATGACCGCTTCCGGTTCGTGGGCCCCAGCGTCAGTGGCCGGGACGACGGCGGCGGTTGGGCCCGGGAGGGAACAGGCCCGCTGCTTTTCATCTCGCTCGGGACCACCCCACTGAATAACCGGCCCGACTTCTTCCGGATGTGCCTTGAGGCGTTCGGCGGGAGCGAATGGGAGGTTGCCATGGCCGTCGGGGAGCAGGCCGGGCCGGCCGGATTCGGCGCCGTGGCGCCCAACGTCCGGATCCGGCCTTTCTTCCCGCAACTGCAGGTGCTCCGCGAAGCCGATGTGTTCATCACCCACGCCGGCATGAACTCCACCATGGAAGCGCTCTACTTCGCGGTCCCGATGCTGGCCGTGCCGCAGCAGCCTGAACAGGCAGCCACCGCCCGCCGGCTGGAGGAGCTGGGACTCGGCCGGCAGGTGGCGGCCGAAGATGTGACGCCGGAGGTGCTCCGGGCCGGAGCCGATGGGCTCCGTGCCGACGCTGAGGTCCGGCGGAAAGTGGCCGCCATGAGCGAGATCGTCCGCAGCGCCGGCGGAGCCGCGGCCGCCGCCGACGCCATCGAAGCGCACGTGCGGCACGGGGCCGGCAGGTTCGGGGCCGTCGGCTAGGGCAGCGGATTCCCGGCGGTCCCGCCGCGGGTCTTGAGGAACTCCGCCACCGCGGGCGCCAGGGACGCCCCGGTCTCGTCCGCGCCGCGCTTCACGCCGGCCACGGCAAAGGAGTGGTCGCCGTCCTCACACCACTGCACGGTGGCCGACGGCCCGATCCTGGCGGCCACAGCCTCCAGCAGTTCCGGGGTGGCGAACGTATCGCGCGTACCCTGCAGGAACAGCATCGGCAGGGTGAGCCCGTACAGGTGCTCATCACGGAGCTTCTCCGGTTTCCCGGGCGGGTGCAGCGGATAGCCCAGGTACACCAGTCCGGCGGCGGGCATGCCCTCGGCCACCGCCATGGAGGCCATGCGCCCGCCGAAGGACTTCCCGGCGGCCCACAACGGCTGCCCGCCGGACCGCGACGCGGCGGCGTCCATGGCTGCCCGCCAGGCAGCGATCGCCGCCGGCGGCCGGTCCGGAAACTTCTTTCCGGCCTCGCGGTACGGAAAATTGAACCGCAGCGTGGCGACGCCGAGACCGTTCAGGGCCCTCGTGAATCCCGACAGGAACGGATGGTCCATCCCTGCGCCCGCACCGTGGGCGACCACCAGGGTGGCGAAGGCGCCGTCAGGGCCGGCGAAAACGCCCGACACGGTGGTGCCGCCGACGTCGATGGTGATTGGGGACTCGGGGGAGCTCATGCGTCCATCATGCCGGTTCCGCTCTTCAAATGCCCACGTCAGGAGCGTACGTTGTCCCCATGGCCAGGGAAGAAGCGCATCTGACTGTCAGCGGACCCAGCGGCGACCGGGAGCTCAGGGTGTCCAGCCCCGGCCGGATACTCTGGCCCGGACCGGGGCTGACCAAGCTGGACCTCGCCCGGTACCTGGTCGACGTCGGCGATGCCTTCATGGCTGCGAACGGGGGCCGGCCCGTGACCCTGCAAAGGTTCAAGGACACCGTGGACGGCGAACAGTTCTTCTCCAAGAACCCGCCCAAAGGGGCCCCGGACTACATCAGGTCGGTCGACGTCGTCTATCCCAGCGGGCGCTCGCATCCCCAGCTGGTCATCGACGAAATCGCTGCCGCGGTGTGGGCGGTGCAGATGAACACGGTGGTGTTCCACCCCTGGGCCTCCCGGGCCGCCAACCCGGACAACCCGGACGAACTGCGGATCGACCTTGACCCGCAGCCGGGCACCGGGTTCGCCGAGGCCGTGCCGGTCGCGCACGAACTGCGGCGTGTGCTCGCCGAGGCCGGCCTCGAGGCCTTCATCAAGACCTCGGGAAGCCGTGGCATCCATGTTTTCGCCCCGATCGAGCCCGCCAGGGAATTCCTTGACGTACGCCACGCCGTCATCGCAGCAGCGCGCGAACTTGAACGGCGCATGCCCGCCCAGGTCACCACGGCCTGGTGGAAGGAAGAACGCGGTCCCCGGACTTTCGTCGACTTCAACCAGGCCAACCGCGACCGCACTATGGCGGGGGCCTACAGCCCGCGCGCCCTGGCGAACGCAACGGTGTCGTGTCCGATCCGCTGGGAGGAACTCGACGGCGCCGATCCGGATTCCTTCACGATCCTGACTGTGCCGGACCGGCTCAAAGCGGCCGGGGACCCGTGGGCCGGCATGCATTCCAGCGCGGGCACCATCGACCTTCTCCTTCAGTGGTGGGAGCGGGACCTCGCGGCCGGGCTGGGGGAACTGCCGTTCCCGCCGGACTTCCCGAAGATGCCGGGGGAGCCGCCGCGGGTGCAGCCCAGCCGGGCGCGCAGTAAGGGCTGACCGCGGCCCTTGGACTCCTACCAGGTCAGGTCCTGGGCCTTGATCTCGTAGTGGCCGTCGCGTTCGGTAAACGTGGCCCGGTATCCGCGCTTGACGCCGTTGACCACCATTTGGCAGTCCGTGTGCGTGTTCACCTTGATGTCCGGGAAGTTCTTGCACTCGACCTCGGAGATGGTGACCCCGGGATCCTTGGGCTTGGCGCGGGCCTTGATCCGCTCCGCCAGGATCCTGCCGCTGGTCTGCGGGTCGAAGACCAGTATCGACGGCAGCGGCGTGGCGGTCACGGTGGTGGTGGCACCGGGGGTGGCGGCGGGGGCTGCGCAGCCTGCCATCAGGAGGGCCGCTGCCACGGATGCCGCACATGCTGACCAGAGGTTCTTCATCGCCGACCACATCCATTCGACGCCCGTCCAGAGACCGCCGGGGACCCGGGCTGCCCAAAACCCAACGATGTCCTGCCCGGCTTGGGGAATTCTTGGGTCGGCAGCCGGTGACCGTGCGGGGGACGAGCGGTGGCCCGGTTTGTCTGTATACCCCGGGGGGTATTACTCTTGAGGGGTGACAAAGAGGTGAGCGATCCTGGCCGTCCCCGCCCTCGTATACGGGGTGGGTATTCCGCTGGCCGCGGCCATCCCCAGCTCGCTCGTGGTGGTCGGGGCGTCCTCCGCCGTCGCGGTACTGCCCCGGCTGCGGGGCGGCGTGAACTGGCGGCTCGCGCTGATCATCGGTGCGGCCGGGACGGCCACCGCCTATCTCGGCGCCATGGTCAACCGGCTGCTGGACCCACGGGTCCTGCTCCTGGCGTTTGCCGCCATCATGGTTCTCGCCGGCCTCCGGATGCTGCGCCCCACGCAGGCCGAGGGCGGTGCCTGTGCGCTGCCCGGCGGCGGAGTCAACTGGCGCAGCTGCCTGCCCAAGGCCGTTGCCACGGGCGCCGTCGTAGGGTTTCTGACCGGGCTGCTGGGCGTTGGCGGCGGGTTCCTGATCGTTCCCGCGCTGTCTCTGGTCCTGGGGCTGCCCATGGCACTGACGGTGGGATCGTCACTGGTGATTATCGTCATCAACTCGATCGCCGGCTTCACCGCCCACCTCGGCGACCTGCATCTGGACTGGGCCGTCACCGGGGCCTTCGCCGGGGCGGCGATGATCGCATCGCTGGCAGCGGGGCGGCTCGGCACGAACATCCCGGACAAAGCGCTCAAACGCGGCTTCGGCGTCCTGGTCCTCGTCATCGCCGCCTATGTGGCGGGGCAGGCGGTCATGAGCTGAACAGGAAACGAATAACCAACAACGACACGAGGACGAAACGCCGGAGGCCGCGCCTCCGGCGTTTCGGCGTTTGGGCATTTGGTGTTGCTGCGGCAGCGGTAGCCCGCAACCCGCAGCCGCCTGCGGTCGGGAGGGCGAGTGTCAGCTGTGGGAGCGGCGCAGCAGGCCGCGGAAGGAAACCCCGACGGCGCACACCAGGGGAGCCAGCACCGCCAGCAGCACCACAGTGTTGGGCCGGAACATCATCCGGCCCGAGGGGCCCTTGGCGTAGACGCCGAGCGGAAGCACGAAGCCCCCGCCCCCGCCGCCGCTCCCGCCGGGGCCGGGCTCGCCTTCGGGACTGCTGCCTCCGCCGAAACCGAAGGACACTACGGCCACGGGGATGATTTCTTCGCCTGCGATTGTCACGGCGGGGCCGTACGCCCGGGTGACACCCACATTCTTGAAAGCGTCCACCAGGGACGAGAAGGACTCAGTCATAGGACACACCATAGGCAACCGTGCCCCGGCGGCGCCAGAGTCCCGCTGATCCGAAATCCGCCAGGCCCGAAATTCCGGGCCCGGGTCTGGTTGCGGCCCGGGTCGTGCCTCTAGATTTGAGCTTGCGGGCGGTTTGGGCCAACGATGTACCGCCAAACCGCCGACGGCGTGGCACGGGAAGCGAGGCACGGGACATGGTGAAACCCACTACTGCGACATCCACGACGGCGGCGTCACGGCTGGCCGGCGCCTTGGCGATCGTCCTTGGCACCGAGGGCATCCCTCTGCGGCTGCGGGCCTGGGACGGCACGGAGGCCGGCCCGGACGGCGCGCCCCTCGTGGTTTTCCGGTCCCGGAAGGCCCTGCGCCGGATGCTGTGGTCGCCCGGGCAGTTGGGACTCAGCCGCGCCTACGTGGCTGGCGACATCGATGCACCCGGTGACATTTTCGCCGCGTTCTCCGCCCTGAGTGCGGCCGGGAAGTTCACCGAGCCCGGCCCGTTCCGGCCGCCCACCCCCGGTGAAGTCTTCGCGCTGCTCCGGACCGCCGTCCGGCTCGGTGCGCTGGGACCCAACCCGGCGCCGCCGCCGGAAGAAGCACGCGTGGGCAAGTACGGCCGGCGGCACTCCAAGGGGCGTGACGCCGCGGCCATCTCCCACCACTACGACGTCGGGAACGACTTCTATGCTCTCGTTCTGGGCCCCTCTCTGGTCTACTCCTGCGCGGTGTGGGAATCGGAGGACGCCGGGCTGGACGCCGCCCAGGCGGCCAAGCTGGACCTCGTCTGCCGCAAGCTGGGGCTGCAGCCCGGTATGCGCGTGCTGGACGTGGGGTGCGGGTGGGGCAGTTTCGCGCTGCACGCGGCGCAGCGTTACGGGGTCGACGTGGTCGGGGTGACGCTCTCGGTCGAACAGGCCGCCCTCGCCCGCAAACGGGCCGCCGACGCCGGGCTGACCGACCGGGTGGACATCCGGGTCCAGGACTACCGCGATGTCGACGACGGCCCGTACGACGCCATCAGTTCCATCGGCATGTCAGAGCACGTGGGCCGCGAGCAGATCCTGCACTACGCGTCCAGGCTGCAGCAACTGCTCCGCCCGGGCGGCCGCCTGCTCAACCACGCGATCTCCTGGAATGCCGGCGCGGCCGCGCCGGACCCGGACTCCTTCATTCCCCGCTATGTCTTCCCGGACGGTGAGATGCTCAGCCTCGCCGAGATGGTGGCCGCGCTCGAAGGGGCGGACCTGGAAGTGCTGGATGTTGAGGCGCTGCGGCCCCATTACGCCCTGACGCTCCGGGCGTGGGTGCGGAACCTGGAGGACAACTGGGAGGAAGCGGCCCGGCTCGCCGGCGTGGGACGGGCCCGTGTCTGGCGGCTCTACATGGCCGCGAGCGCGCTTGGATTTGAAGCCGGCATCACCGGGGTCAACCAGGTCCTGGTGCGGCGGGCAGGCGGTACGGAACCGCCCTTGCGCCGCTCCGAATGGATCTGAGGCCTGTGCCGGGCCCGGGCCCTGTCGGGGTGCCGTGTCCCGGCTGACCGGCGCACTGCGCGGGGATAGGCTGTCATCATGAGCAATACCGAAGTCGCGCCCCAGGAGATCCTTTGTGAGACCGACGGGACCTGCGCCGGCGTCGAACTGCTGGTGCCGCGGCAGGTTCCGCTGGGCGGCCCGCGCGCGATGGATGTCCGGCGCACGCTTCCGCAGCGCCAGCGGAGCCTGATCGGCGCCTGGTGCTTCCTGGACCACTACGGCCCGGACCAGATCGGCGAGTCCGGCGGCATGAAGGTCCCGCGCCACCCGCACACCGGGCTGCAGACCGTCAGCTGGCTGTTCACCGGGGAGATCGAACACCGGGACTCCGCCGGTTTCCACGCCGCCGTGCGGCCGGGAGAAGTGAACCTCATGACCGCCGGCCGCGGCATCAGCCACTCCGAATACTCCACCCCGGACACCACGGTGCTGCATGGTGCCCAGCTGTGGGTGGCACTGCCGGACACCGTCCGCCACATGCCCCCCACGTTTGAGCATTACCGGCCCGAACCGGTCAGCGGCAACGGATGGACCCTGCGCGTCTTCCTGGGGGCACTCGCCGGATCTGTATCACCCGTTGCCACCCACACGCCCCTGCTCGGTGCGGAACTGCTCCTGGACGCCGGGGCCGAACTGACACTGGACACAGACACGTCGTTTGAACACGGGCTGCTGCTGGACTCGGGCACTCTCACCCTCGACGGACACGCCGTGCCAACAGATCACCTCGCCTACCTTCCGACCGGTCACGGGTCCCTGACCCTGGCAGCGGGAAGCGACGGAGCCCGGGTCCTCCTGATCGGCGGCGAACCCCTGGGCGAACAGATCGTGATGTGGTGGAACTTCGTCGGCCGCAGCCACGAGGAAATTGTCGCCTACCGGGCCCGGTGGCAGGCCGAGATCGGCGCGGAGCCCGGCCCGGTCACGGGAGTGCCGGACTCCGGCGAAGACACGGCGCTGCTGTTCGGCTCGTTCCCGCCCGGGCAGCCGGCGGCCCTGCCGGCCCCGGCCCTGCCCAACGCCCGTATCCGGCCGCGCGGCTGAACCGGCTACACAGAAACGCCCGTCCCATCGAAGGAGAACCCGCTTGAGCGCGATCACCGTTGCCAACAACCCGGAGCGCAGCCGTTTTGAAGTGCTCGACGCCGATGCCGACGCCGGGTCCGTGATCGGGCAGGCCGCCTACGTGGACGACGCCAGGTCGGGCCAGCGGATTTTCTATCACACGGTGATCAACGAGGAATATGGCGGGCGCGGACTGGCCAAGGTGCTGGCTGAGCAGGCCCTGGACGCGACCGTGGCCGAGGGGCTGGTGATCGTCCCGGTGTGCCCGTTCATCAAGAAATACCTGAGAAAGCACACCGGCTATGCAGACCACGTCGCGGCAGTCACTTCCGCGCATCTGGACTTCGTAAGGGACTCCCTGGCCCAGCGCGTCCATCAGTGACTTCCGAGGCCCCTGAGGAGTCCGGGACCCGGCTCATGGATGCGTGCACTCATGCATGCGCCAGGAACCGCTCCACCCGACGATCGGGAATGAGCCAGAGCGCCGCCACTGCTGCGTAGGTGGCGATGCCCAGGACGGGGTTCACAAAGGTCAGGGCCATCCCGGCGATATACAGGGCCGGGGAGCCCTTGCCCTTCCAGTCCCGCCCCATGGCCTCGTCCAGCGCGCCACCCCGCCCCTGCTGACGGATCAGCGTGATTTTCAAGATGTAGTACGCAATGGCCGCGAGCAGCAGATTCAGTCCGTAAACCAGGACGGGCACCTGTGCCAGACCGGCATCGTTGATCCAGCGCGTGGTGAAAGGGAAGAGGGACAGCCAGAACAGCAGATGGAGGTTGGCCCAGAGGACCCCGCCGTTGATCCTGCCGGCGAGATGCAGCATGTGGTGGTGGTTGTTCCAATAGATCCCCACGTACACGAAGCTCAGCACGTAGCTGAGAAACGTGGGAAGCTCGTGGAGCAGTGCCGGCCATGTGGGTTCGGCCGGGACGTGCAACTCCAGGACCATGATGGTGATTACGATGGCCAGCACGCCATCACTGAAGGCCTCCAGCCGGTTCTTGTTCATGTGGCGCCTTCGGGTCGGGCATCGTGGCCGATGCCAGGGGCGGCCGCCACCGGCCACGGTGCCTGCGACACCAAGGATCTAGCCCTCGGCTTCTTCCCCGAGCTCTGCCTCAAGCTCCGCTTCGACCACTGCGAGCGCGAATCCGAGTGCCTGTGCCAGGTTGCCCGAGGCCGCCACGATCCGGGGCGTGCCAACAATCGGGGCCACCGCGATCAGGATTCCCTGGACATCCTCCAAGGTGACGCCGACTTCAGACGCGGTGCCGGCATTGAGCAAGTAAGACGCCGGCGGGGCATCGACCGCCGCCAGGGCCGCGATCCGGGCCAACATCAGCTCGCGCGGCTCCAGGGTTGAGCGTTCGATTGACACGGCCGTGATATCGGCCAGGGCGTCCAGGACAGGGGTATCTTCTTCGGCCATGGTCATGCCTCCATCTGGATTCTGTGGTTCTGTGGCGGGTGGTTGAGTGGTGGGTGATTGTGCGGCGAGTGGCGCGGCGCGAACGGACCGCGACGACTCGGCACCAACGTAACCCTGTGGCGTGGAGCCGGGCATCACCCGAACGGCATGAGGCGTCCGCCCGCGCCGCCGGACTGCGGGCCGCTTCTTCGGCGGCGCGTTGACGGCGGGCCGTGCGCGGGCCACAATCGCAATAGCTGGAGCCGATGCGCGTTTGCGCGCCCGGCAGGAACTGACCACGGCAACCAGTGCCGGCGGCGGTTCCTGACGTCAGAGGGAGGTCGCCGATCATGGCCGAGACCAAAGTCAAGCACCTGAGCGTCGAGGAACGTGCCGCCGAGGGCAAGGGCGCCCGGAAGAAGACGCCTGCCGACAGCCATACGGGCTGGGCTCCCGCGCCCGACCGCCCGGACCCGGTGGCGCTGCTGGAGGAACAGAACCTCACCCGCGAACAGGACCTCGTGCCCGTCCGTCACGGCCGGATGCTGGCCTCGCCGTTCACGTTCTACCGGGGGGCCGCCAAGATCATGGCCGCCGACCTGAAAGACACGCCGCGCGCCGGCCTGATCTCCCAGCTGTGCGGGGACGCCCACCTGTCCAACTTCGGCGTGTTCGCCTCGCCCGAGCGGACGCTGCTCTTTGACCTCAACGACTTCGACGAGACGCTTCCGGGCCCGTTCGAGTACGACGTCAAGCGGATGGCCGCGAGTTTCACGATCGCGGCGCGCAACAACGCGTTTACCAAGCAGGAAACCCGCGATGTGACCCTGGCAGCCGTGCGGGCCTACCGGGAAGCGATGGCGCAATTCGCGCAGATGGGCACACTGGATATCTGGTACGCCCGGCTGTCCGAGGAACAGTTGATGAAAACAATGGAATTGGCCGTGGCAACCCAAAAGGGGAAGGCCCTCAAAAAGGCCGCCGAGGGCATGGAAAAGACAGCACGGGCGAATGTCGCGAAGGCCCGCACCCGGGACAGCCTGCAGGCACTCTCGAAGCTCGGTGAACTCGTCGAGGGGAAGTACCGCATCGTCAGCCAGCCGCCGATCGTCATCCCCGCCCGGGAGCTGGGCGACTCGTTCGGCCTGAACGCCGATGAACTGCAGCGCGTGATCCGGCACCAGCTTCGGTCATACCGGGCCTCGTTGCAGGACGACCGGCGTCGGCTGCTCGAGCGGTTCGAAATCATCGACGTCGCCCGCAAGGTGGTGGGCGTCGGCAGCGTCGGCACCAGGGCCTTCATCGCGTTGCTCCAGGGGCGCGATCAACAGGATCCGCTGTTCCTCCAGGTCAAGGAGGCCACCCGTTCGGTGCTCGAAGACCACTTGCCCAAGAGCAAGTTCAAGCAGCCGGGCGAGCGCGTGGTGCAGGGGCAGCGGATGATGCAGGCCGCGAGCGACATCTTCCTGGGATGGACCAAGGGTGAACAGGAAGACCGGTACCTGTACTGGCGCCAACTGCGCGACATGAAGGGCTCAGCCGTTGTGGAATCGATGAAACCGCTGGGCATGAACGTGTATGCCAACGTCTGCGGCTGGACCCTGGCGCGGGCGCATGCCCGGTCAGGCGACCCGATCGCCATCGCGGCCTACCTGGGCAAGAGCGCCAAATTCGAGGAGTCGATCACGGACTTCTCCGAACGCTACGCCGACCAGAACGAACAGGACTACCAGGCCTTCGCCGATGCCGTGCGGTCCGGCCGCCTCGAAGCCACCGAGGGTCTCTAGGCCGGCGGGAAGGATCGCGGGACGGGCCGGGCATGTTCCCGGGAAGGACGTGCCGTGGCTGATCACCTCGATGGGCGGCAGACCTCGCTCTGGGTTGCCACGGCCGGCACCACCGGCTATCCCGTGCTGGACGGGGATCTTGAGGCGGACGTGGCGGTGGTTGGGGCCGGTGTAGCCGGCCTGACCGCTGCGCTGGCCCTCAAACGCGACGGACACGCCGTCATCGTCCTGGACGCTGCCCGCATCGGAACGGGTGTCACCGGACACACCACCGGCAAGGTCACAGCGCTGCACCGCCTGGCCTACACCGAACTCGCTGACCGGCACGGCCCGGAGATTGCGCGCACCTACGGGCAGGCTAATCAGGCCGCGGTCGGGCACATAGCGGGCGTCGTGGCGGAAGAGGGCATCGACTGCGACTTCCGGACGGTGTCCAACTACACGTACGCGGAATCCGACGACACCCTTGCCCGGGTCCGCGACGAAGCGGATGTCGCCGCCCGGCTGGGCCTGCCCGCGGCTTTCACGTCCGACGTGCCGCTGCCTTTCGCCGTCCGCGGCGCGGTCCGGTTCGAGGACCAGGCGCAACTGCACGCGGTGAAATACCTCCACGGGCTTGCCCGCGCCGTCGACGGAAGCGGCAGCCGCGTGTTCGAGGACTCGCGCGTCATCTCGGTCCGCGACGGCCGCCCGGGCAGCGCGGCAACGGTGCGGACCGCCCGGGGTACAGTCCGGGCGCGCGAGGTAGTCATCGCCACCAACGTGCCGTTCGGCGACGCCGGGTCGTCCGCACGGGGCCTCTTCCTGCACCGCTCCTACATCGTCGCCAGCCCGTCGCCGGCGGAACGGCTGCACGGAACGTTCATCAGCGTCGACGAGCCGATGCGTTCGATCCTGGCGGCCGACGTCGGCGGCGACAGCTATGTCCTCACCGGGGGAGAGGGACACCCGGCAGGCGAGGCCGGCGACGCTGCCGCCCGCTACCGCCGCCTGGCGGCGTTTTCCCGGGAACGCCTCGGGACCGGTGACGCGGGCTTCCGCTGGTCCACACAGGACAGCATGCCGCTGGACGGACTGCCCGTCGTGGGGCGCATGTCCCCGGGCGCCGGGCATCTCCACATCATCACGGGGCTGCGCAAATGGGGCCTGACCAACGGGACCGCCGGCGCGCTCATCCTGGCCGACACCCTGTCCGGGCGGCACAACCCCTGGGCGGCCGTGTTCGACAGCACCCGCACAATGCCCGCCGGCCCGGCCGGCAGCACACGCCCCGGGCCGGCCGCGCCGGAAGAACCCGAACAGCCCGAACAGCCGCAGGCCAATGCGCGGGAAACCGCGGACGCCTTGCGCCCGGGCGAAGGCGCCGTCGTTGAGGTCGACGGCCGGCCCACTGCGGTCTTCGCCACCGAAACCGGAGACCTCCTCGCCGTCTCCGCCATCTGCACGCACCTGGGCTGCACTGTGGAGTTCAACCCCGACGACGCGACGTGGGACTGCCCCTGCCACGGCTCACGCTTTGCCGTCGACGGCACAGTCATCCAGGGTCCCGCGGCCGAGGACCTGCCACGGAGGCCGCTACCTTGAGCCGGCCGGCACGGCCGGGTGCGTGCGGCGGAGCCGTTCCAGCGTGAGCACGTCACGGCCGAAAGAGAAGGCCAGCAGCCCGAGGGCCGCGCCCAACACCAGGACCCCGAGCCACGGGGGGACGCCGGGCAGCAGGGCAAACAGCAGCGCGGCCGGTTGGATGGCTCCGATGACCTTGCGCACTGGGCTGGACGGCAGTTGCGCCTGCAAGGATGGCCGGAACCATGCGGCGGCCTGGAACGCGTAGTACATCAGGCCCATAGCCCACGGCCAGGGTCCAAACATTGCCGACGCCGCGCACGACAACGCCAGGACAAGGGCGGCATCCGTGTCCGAATCCAGCCGTGCGCCCTCGTCCGTCGCCGCCCCGGTCCGCCGGGCCACCCGTCCGTCCACGGCATCGAGCAGGAACGCGGCCGCCCCCAGCAGCACGATCAGGCCGGGGTCCCCGGACCGGGCGACAAGGCCCCACACGGCCAGCGCGGCGCAGCAGGCCACCACGACGGCCCGGCCCAGGGTGACCCGGTCCGCCGGGGTTGAAAACCGGGGCCGGCGGGCAAGAACGGAACCACCGGCCCGGAGGATCACCGCGGCACCGGCGGCCAACCCCGGAAACCAGAGCGCAGGATCAGGTTCGAACCCGGTGGCGAGCCAGAGCCCGGCCACCAGATAGGCGCCGACGGCAAGGCCGGAATCGGCCACGGCACGGCGTGCTCCGGCGCTCAGTGACGCCCCGCCGCCCGCTTCCAGTCTGTTCGCCTCCACGATGTCCACCGTAACCGTCTACACCGCGGACCGTGCACAGCCCGGAAACCGCCACGGCCCGCGCAGCGGATCAGCCCGGCTGCCGGGGCGCCCGGCGGCCGGTCCGGACGAAGCCGACGGCGGCCAGCACGGCTCCGGCGCCCTCGGCCACCGCGCTGGCGGTCTTCTCGAAGAACCAGACGGGATCGTACATCGCAGGGAACGGCCCGAACGCCGGAATGTCCACGTAACGGTAGAGGACCACCGCCACGAAGGCGCTGAACGCCACGGCGAACGCCACCGCGTAGGCGGCCCTGCTGCCGCGCAGCAGCACGTACAGCCCTGCGAGCACCGCCGCGGCCGACTCCAGGAGGAACAGGGTGCCCTGGCCCATCCCCGCGGAATTTCCCGCCTGGTAGCCCGGAGCCAGGTGGACATGGACACCGGCGTCGATGAACAGGGCGGCGGCCGTCAGGATGCGCAGGGCCATCCCGGACCCGCGGACGCCCGGCGCCCGGCCGGGCCGGCTTTGGACGCTCATTTGACGATCAGCGTCCCGTGCATGCCCGGGTGGAACGTGCAGTGATATGGGTAGGATCCCGGTCTTGTCGGCGCGGTGAAGGTGGCGGTCCCGCCGCCGCCCTTGGCCTCGGCATCAAACGCCGGGCCGTCGTCGGCCGTGACCGTGTGAGCCGCGGTATCCATATTGACCACCGCAACCGTCGCGCCGGGAGCCACCGTCAGCGGATCGCCGTAGGCGAAGTCCTTGATGGTGATCGTGACGGCGCCGGTCGCCGCACCGGATCCTGCGCCCGACGCGGACGCCGGAGCGGATGCGGTCGACGCCGGCATGCCGCTGCCGCCCGCGCACCCGGCCGTGCCGAACAGGATCAAAACCACGCCCAGCGACTGCAGCTTCCGGCCAGCACCCACGGTGTACCACCCCGAACCGATCATGGAAAAAGCGCGAATGAACGTCCTCGTCTCATTGTGCACCTGCGTGGCGGGATAGCGTAGGCACTGGCAGGCACTCGGGCTGCGCAGGAGGGAAGACGGCATGAAGCGTGACAAGTCCGGGCCCGTTTCTCTGACGGTGCTCATCGCCTTTGCAGCGAACGTCCTCGTCGCCGCGGCCAAGACCGTGGCGGCGCTCATTTCCGGCTCGGCATCCATGACCGCCGAGGCCGCTCACTCCTGGGCCGACACCGGCAACCAGGTCTTCCTGCTCATCGCGGAACGGAAGGCGGCCAGGAAACGGGACAAGTCCCACCCCATGGGCTACGGGCGAGAGGCCTATGTGTGGTCCATGATCGCCGCGTTCGGCCTGTTCACCGCCGGGGCAGTGGTGTCCGTGATGCACGGGATCCAGCAGCTGATCACCCCGGAGCCGCCAGGGGACTACGGGATCGCCTACGTGGTACTGGCGGTTGCCTTTGTCCTGGAAGGCGTGTCCTTCACCCAGGCCCTGCGGCAGACCCGGAAGGCGGCACGTGAATTTGACCGCAACACCCTGGAACAGGTCCTCAAAAGCTCCGACCCCACGCTGCGCGCCGTTTTTGCCGAGGACGGGGCCGCGCTGATCGGCCTCCTCATCGCGTTCGCCGGCATGGCCCTGCACCAGGCCACCGGGTCGTCCGTCCCGGATGCCGTGGGATCCATCCTCGTCGGCCTCCTGCTGGCGGGGATCGCCGTCGTGCTGATCGAACGCAACCGGCGCTTCCTCGTGGGGCAGGCCGTCCCCGCTGACATCGAAGCCGGCATGGCCCGCCGGCTCCTGGAGCACCCGGATATCGAGCGCCTCACCTACCTGCACCTCGAATTCGTGGGCCCGCGCAAGCTCTACGTCGTGGCGGCGGTGGACATGCAGGGGGACCGCCGCGAGCACGACGTCGCCGCGGCCCTCCGCCGCGTTGAACGCGAACTCGAGGACCACGAAACCGTCGAAGAGGCGGTCCTGACGCTCTCCACCGCGGACGAAGCGTCGCTGGTGTTTCCCGCCGGCTAGGAACAGTCCGGACTCAAGCGCCGGACATCGGCGCGCCGGCACCGGCCGGTGGCTCAAGCCGGGTACCCGAGCCCAGCAACGCCTCCAGCACCGGCGACGGGCTGGGCCCGGCCAGCAGGTATCCCTGGCCCATGTCGCAGCCGAGGGAACGCAGGAGCTCCAACTGGCCGGTGTCCTCGATGCCTTCGGCGATGACGGCCAGGTGCAGTTTCCGGGCCACCTCGAGGATGCCCTCCAGCATCGCCGCGGCCTGGGCGTCCCGGGGCAGGCCGGACAGGAAGGACCGGTCAATCTTGAGGATGTCCGCGGGCAGCACCGCGAGCGTGCTGAGCGAGGAAAAGCCGGTCCCGAAGTCGTCGATGGCGATGCGGACACCGAAGCTCTTCAGCCGGTGCAGGGCGCCCACCCCGCCGTCGGCGCTCGTGGCCAGGGCGGATTCCGTGACCTCCAGGATCACCTTGTCGGCCTGAACCGCCGGATTGGCCAGAATGCGTTCAAGGGCGGCGAGGTTCCGGTCGCTGGACAACTGCAGGGTGGAGAGGTTGACCGAGACCCAGATGTCGCCGGCGGTCCCCGGCGAGCGGCGCCACCCGGCAACGTGCCGGGTGGCCGTGTCGAGCACCCAGCAGCCGATGGGACCGATTTCGCCTGTCTCCTCCGCCAGCGGGATGAAGTCCGCGGGCCCCAGCCGGCCGAGGGTCGGGTGCTCCCACCGGACCAGGGCCTCCACTCCGAGGATCGTGCCGGTCCCGAGGTCAACCACGGGCTGGTAGTCAAGGCGCAGCTGCCCGGCCTGCACGGCCGAGGCAAGATCGGCCCGGAGCGCTGCGCGGTAGGTCATTTCGTCATAGCCGTGGGCATCAAAGAGCTGGAAGCGGCCTTTGCCCCCGTGCTTGGCCATGTACATGGCGAAGTCCGCCTGCCGCATCAGCTCGGCCGGGTCCGTGGTTGCCGCCGTGCGCTGGGCGGCGCCCATACTCACCGTCACTTTGAGCCGGACCTCGTCAATGGAGAACGGCTCGCGCAGCGCCGCCTGGATGCGCCCGGCGACATCGGCCGTGGCCGTGCCGGCGTCGTCCATCACGACGATCGCGAACTCATCGCCGCCCAGCCGGGCGACGAGGTCGCGGGCCCGCACACAGCCGCGCAGGCGCTGGGCCAGTTGGATCAGCAGCGCGTCGCCGCCTTCGTGGCCCAGTGAGTCGTTGACGTCCTTGAAGTCGTCGACGTCGATGATCAGCAGACCCTCGCGACGGTCCTTGTGCCCGGCGCCGGCAAGCCCGGCCTCCGGCCCGAACACGGCTGTCAGGCGCTCGGTGAGGACGGCCCTGTTGGCCAGCCCCGTCAGCGGATCATGCGTGGCACGGAATGTCAGTTCCAGGTGGTTGTCGTGCACCGTGGCCGCCATGGAATTGAAGGCTTCGGCCAGCTGGCCCAGCTCATCGTTGCGGACAACACTGATCCGGTGGCTGAAGTCGCCGGCCTGCAGCTTCAGGACGCCCTGATAAAGGCTCTCCACGGGGCGCACCAGGTATTTGGTCATGCGGCGGCGGAAATAGAACACGCCGGCCCCGGCGAGCACAAAGAGGGCCGTGCGGCCGGCCACGACCATCTGCTGGAGCTGCGCGCCGTAAGCGACGCCGTCGTCGAGGGCGTCCAAGGAAGCGCGGCGCACATCGGCCAGCAGCGCCCGTGCCCGGGCGCCCGACGCGGCTAAAGCCGGGGCCTCCGCCACGTGGTCGCCGTGAAGGCCTGCCACCTGGCTTCCCCACAGGCCGTGGGCGGCCAGCCCCTCCTGCCACGCATCCCTGGCCTCGCGGACGGTGGAGAGCATGCCATGGTCTTCGGGCAGGATCCGGGCGGCCGCGTCGAACCGTGCGGTGACGTCCTTCTGCTGCTGCAGGAAAGCCGCGGTGTCGACAGGCGCCGCGGACAGCAGCTGCAGGGCGGTTTGTTCGTGGGCATCGAGCGCCGACCGTAACTCGGCGACGGCCTCGGATTCGAGGCGGTGCTCGGCGGTCGCCTGCTGAATCTGATCCGTGACCACACGGACACCCACCACCGTCGCAGCGGCGCCCGCAAGCAAGGCCAGGAGCATCAGGGTAAACACCCGGGACCATTCGCGCTTCAGGCTGCCCATGCGGGCGGGCCGCCGGCTGCACCGCCGCGGACCGGCCGCGTCACCGGCCGGCGGGGCTGCCCGGGCCGGGCCGGGTTCCGGTGCACCGTTGGCGGCGCCCGACGGCGGTGCAACAGCAGGGTCCGCCAGCTTGCTGTTGGAGTCACTCATGGGGGTCAGCCTCCGGCCACGTGCCGGCACTCGCCGCATCGTCAAACAGGAGCGTAGCCGAACCCGCCGCGCCGGGTCATGTCGGGCGCCTTTCTGACACTATTGTGAAGCATGTGACAGGAGGGGATAACCTCCGTCTTTTCGCCGCCGGTCACCCGGCCGTCACCCGGCGTTAATGTACGGGCCTTAGCCTGATTCCTTAGGCAGCATCCAGCTTGGACACCATCCGCATCCGCCGGGAGGAAAAGACGATGGCCGATATCGCTGCAGTGCTCGGACGACTCACGCCGGACGAACTCGATGAACTGCGTTCCCTGGGACCCGCCGGCCATCTCAGCCGGCGCCTCACGGACGCCTTGGACCGCGCGGCCGGCGGCCCGGGAGCCGGGCGCGGCTACTACGTCCCGAACGGGAGCGTCAGCTCCACGGGCGGCCCGCACATGATCCTGCGCAGTGACGTGTCCGGCTGGCTCTTCGGGACGGCGCAGCAGGCGTAAGGAACCGCCCGGCGTCGCGCCACCCGCGCCGGGACACACGCCGGGTTCCTGCCCTACCAGCCCGAAAGGAGTCATACTGGCTGGAAAAAGGGAGGGTTCCTGGATTGCGGATTCTGCTGGTGGAAGATGAGCATGCCCTTGCGGAGACAGTCCGCCGCGGACTGAAGAACGAAGGCTTCGTCGTCGACGTCGCACACGACGGCATCCGTGGCCTGTCCGCGGCGCTGGAGAATCCCTACGATGCGATCCTCCTGGACCTCATGTTGCCGCGGATGAACGGCTACGACGTCCTGAAGGAGCTGCGGCAACGCAAAGTCTGGACGCCGGTGCTGATGCTCACCGCCAAGGACGGCGAATACGACCAGACCGATGCCTTCGACCTCGGTGCGGACGACTACCTGACCAAACCCTTCAGCTTCCTGGTCCTGGTGGCCCGGATCCGGGCACTCATCCGGCGCGGGGCCCCGGCACGGCCTGTGGTCATGCGGCTGGGGACGCTGTCCCTGGACCCGGTCAGCCACAGCGTGTGCCGCGGGCAAACCCCCATCAGCCTCACAGCCCGGGAATACGGGCTCCTCCAGTACCTGATGCGCCGGCACGGCCAGATCGTGTCAAAGGCGGAGATTCTGCAGAACGTCTGGGACCCGGCCTTCGAGGGCGCCGACAACGTCGTCGAGGTCTACATCGGCTACCTGCGGCGCAAGATTGACGCCCCGTTCGGCCTGCACACACTGAGCACCGTGCGCGGCATGGGCTACCTGCTCAGCGCCGACCCGAGCCCTGGGTCCCGTGACGGCGGGTTCCCCGGGGCGTGAGGACCGGCGGCTCTGCCGGGTCAGGACTCGGAAGCGCGATCTCGAACCGGCAGTGACCCGGGGGTGCCTCCGTGGGGCGGATGGTCCCGTGGTGGGCCGCCACGATACCGGCGGCGATCGCCAGGCCCAGGCCGCTGCCGCCGCCTTCGCGGGAGCGGCTGCCGTCGAGCCGGACGAACCGTTCGAAGATCCGGTCCCGGTCCGCCTCGGGGATGGGGTCGCCGTCGTTGTCCACCGTGATGATGACCTGCTGCCCGGCGGTGTGCAGGGCCACGTCGATCCGGGACAGGGCGTGGCGGTCGGCGTTGTCCAGGACGTTCCGCAGCACCTGGGCCAGGCGGTGGGCGTCGCCGCGGATCCTGGCCGGGACGAGGTCGGCTGAAATCCGGTGCCGGCTGGTCGAACGCAGCCGGCGGATCTCCTGGTCCAGGATGTCGTCGAGGTCGACGTCCTCGTGTTCGACCTTCAGGCCGCCGTCGTTGGCCTTGGCCAGTGTCAGCAGGTCCTCGACGAGGAAGCTCATGCGGGCGGTCTCCTCGGCCAGGACGTCCTTCATTTGGAGCCACATCTCCCCGGTGGGGTCCGCCGCCGCGATCTCGATTCCCGCCTTCAGCGTGGCCAGGGGGCTGCGCAGTTCGTGGCTGGCGTCCGAGACAAACCTGCGCTGCTCGCTGTCCGAGGCCTGAAGCCGGTCCAGCATCGTGTTCATGGTCAGCGCCAGGGCGTGGATTTCATCATGTGTCGGCGGCACGTCGACGCGGCCGTCGAGCCGGCCGGCGTTGATCCGGGCCACCTGGCCCCGGATCCGCTCCACCTGGCGCAGGGAACGCCCCACCAGCAGCCACACGGACACGGCCACGGTGCCCAGCAGCAGCGGGGTTGCCCCCAGCATGAACCACGCGACCGTGGAGATGGTGTCGGTCTGGATCTGCGACGTCTGGGCCACCACCACCGTGTACTCCACGCCGCGTGCGCTGGCCCCGACCGTCACGATGTAGTAGTCATCCGTGTCGCCGATACTTGGAAGGCCGGACACGTCCTGGACCGAGGTCCGGCCCGGCCCGGGCCGCTGGGCGGAGAGCGGGGCATCGGCAACCGCGGGATCCGAGGCGGCCACCACATACCCGGCGCCGTTCAGCACCTGGACGTACTGGCCGGCGTGGGCGGTATCGATGATGTACGCGCGGGCGTCCTCGACGTCCAGCTCCTCCATTTCGGCGACGACGTCCAGGGCTTTCTGCCCGGCCGCGATTTCGGTCGATCTGATCAGCGATGTCTGCAACAGCACCAGGAGGATCACGCCGCCGAGCAGCAGAGCCACCGCCACGACGCCGACGGCGACCGCCGTCGAACGCTTCCTGACGCCCCAGCGCGTCGCGCCGCTGCCGGAATCCCCGGAGCCGGCCTGCCTGCCCACTGCCATGCTCCAAGGATGCGCCAAGGAGGGGGTCCGGACAACCATTGCGGCCACATTGGCCGCCGCCGGCGCGCCGGGCGCGGTTCTCAGGCTCTTCTCAGGGCGATGGGGGAGAGTGTGGATAGGACTCCGGATGCGGGCCGCTGGTCATATCGGCGCCCGCCTGTCCACAGATTCCGGCCGCACGCTCTCCTCAACCAGCGTGCGGCCGGACACTTTCTACCCGGAGCCAGACAAACTGCCGCGGCTGCAGGACGATCCCGGTGTCGAGGCGCACCGTGCTGCCGGTCAGGACGTCGACCGCCCCGGGCGCGAAACCGGACAACGTGTCAGGCGAAACCTCCTGCGGGCCGTCGCCGAAGTTGGCGAGCACCAGGATCAGCGTGCCGTCACCCGGGCGCTGATACCCCAGGACGCCCGGGGTATTCGTGCGGAAGCCAAGCAGCCGGGTGCCCGCCAGCTCCGGGGTGGCGGACCGCACCGAGATCATCCGGCGCAGCCCGGCGTAGACCGCCCCGGCGGGCGTGCCCGGGTCATCGCGCAGGGCGTAGCCTGCCGCCGGATAGTGCGGCCGGTGCACCCAGCGGCTGTCCGCCCCGTGCCCCGCCTCGCGGGTGTACTGGTAGTCGTTGAGCTGGCCGACCTCGTCACCGAGGTACAGCAGCGGGACGCCGCCGGTGCTGAACGCCACCGAATGGGCCAGGAGGATCCGTTCCACGGCGTCGTCGGAACCGTCCTCCAGCCCGCACAGGGACGCCGTCGTGCCGGAAATCCGGCAGTCCCGGGTGCGGGGGTTGTCCTGGAAGGGCACGCCGCGGGCGAAGCTTCCCGGGAAGCGGTTGACGTAGAAGGAGTTCAGGAACCGGCGGTGGTCGAAGCTATTGACGCCGAGTTCGGCGGCGTCCTCGTCCGCGAACGTCCAGCCGATGTCATCGTGGCTGCGGACATAGTTCACCCAGGACGTGCCCGCCGGGATGTTGTGGCGCCGCTCGAGGGCCTGCGAGAGCAGCGCCACCTCCCGGGTGGCCAGGGCCTCCCAGATCAGCGCCATCTGCAGCGGGTTGTAGGAAAGCTGGCACTCCGCGGGATCGATGTAGCGGGCCACCTCGTCGGGGTGCACGATCGCCTCTGACTTGAACAACAGCGACGGTGCGGCGAGCCGGCAGACGGCGTTGAACGCCCTCAGCAGCTTGTGGGCTTCCGGGAGGTTCTCGCAGGGCGTTCCGAGTTGCTTCCAGATGAAGGCGACGGCGTCCATCCGGAGGATATCCACGCCCTGGTTCGCCAGGAAGAGCATCTCACCGGCCATGGCGCGAAAGACGTCCGGATTGGAGTAATTCAGGTCCCACTGGAACGTGTGGAAGGTGGCCCAGACCCAGCGGCCGTCCGGCATCCGGATGAAGGACCCGGGGTGGTCGTCCGGGAAGATCTCGCGCACGTTCTGCTCGAAGGCATCCGGCATGGTCCGGTCCGGGTAGATCCAGTAGTAGTCGCTGTACTCCGTTTCACCGGCGGCTGCCTTCCGGGCCCATTCGTGTTCGTCGGAGGTGTGGTTGAAGATGAAGTCGACGACGAGGCTGATTCCGTTCGCCCGGAGCTCGGCGGCGAGGTCGCGCAGCTGCTGCATGGTGCCCAGCTTCGGGTTGACGTCCCGGTAGCTGGAGACGGCGTAGCCGCCGTCCGAATGCGGCTCGGGAGCGAGGAACAGCGGCATGAGGTGCAGATAGGTCAGTCCCAGTTCCTTGAAATAGGGGATTCGGGCGCGGACGCCCGCCAGGTCTTCTGCGTACCGGTCGACATAGCAGACACCGCCGAGCATGCTGTTGGCCTGGAACCAGCCGCTGTTGCTTTCGCGTTCCGCGTCGAGGGCCTTGAGGTCGGCGGGCCTGGCGGCCCAGGACCGGGCGGCCTCCGTCACGAGTGTCGACAGCTGCTCGAGCCAGTCGCGCCGCGCGCCGTAGAGGTCGCGGAAGAGGCCGAACAGGACCGGGAAATGTTGCTCGAAGCGTTCTTCAAAGACGGCCCGGTCCGGTCCGGTCCAAGCGATTCCTGCGCCTGAATCCAGGGCGCTGAGCACGTGCTGCCGCGCTTCGTGCTCCATGACCGCGGATCCAGCCATGAGCGGCCTCCTTTGACGAACTTGGGCCCCGGACGGCGCCACGACAGTTCACATCCTCGCAGACGCACGGATGGGCGCCCAAGCAGGAGGGCCATGTTTCGGTACGCCCGCGGCGTCTCCGTGGTGGATGGCTAGGCTGGCTGGATGACCGGACCCGCCGACCTCATGCCTACCCTGCTGTGCGTCGGGCTCCTCCTTGTGGTCACCGTCGGGCTGCTGTCCGCTGTCCGGACCCCGCACAGTGAGGCGCCCGCGCTGGCCATCCTTCGGGGAGCCGGACAGTTGGCCGTCATCAGCCTGGTGCTCAGCGGAATCATCACCAGCCCGGTGTGGGTCGGCGCCGCACTTCTCGGGATGTTTGCAGTTGCCGCGGTGACCGCCGCGCGGCGTCTCGGCTGGAGCTGGACCCGGCTGGGGGTGGTCGGCGGCGCCATGGCCGCCGGCGTCGTCGTGACCCTGGTGATCGATTTCGGCACCGGTGCCATCGCCTTTACGCCCCGATACGCTCTGGCTATCGGAGGGATTGTGATCGGGAACGCGATGACGATTGCCACGCTGGCCGGCCGGCATTTCGCCGAGGCCGTGAATGAGCACTGGGATGAAGTTGAGGGCTGGCTGGCACTGGGGGCGACACGGCGCCAGTCGACGCTAGAGCTGGCCCGGCGCTCAGTCTATTCGGCGCTCATCCCGTCGACCGACCAGACGAAAACAACCGGCCTGGTCACCCTCCCGGGTGCATTTGTCGGCGCAATCTTCGGCGGCCTGTCACCGGTGGAAGCCGGCCGTTTCCAGATCGTGGTGCTTGCCTCGATCATGGCCGCCGGATCCATTACCGCCGTCGCGCTCATCCGTGTCCTGGCGCCGGTGCGGGTGCGTCCCGTCCGGCCCCGCTGAGCCCGGCACCGGGGGCGTCCGGTTCAGGCGGGTACCCGGATGATCAACGGGTCCATCGCCTGGCCGTCTGCGTATTGGCCGTCGAACAGTTCGGAGCCGGACTGGGAGATGGCGACGTCGACGTGTTCCCAGACCAGAAATCCGTCCACGTTGCGGGGCGCGGCGGTGCGCAAGGTGCCGACGCCGGTGCGGTCCGTGCCGCCGTCGCCGGTGCTGATGGACAGGACCCCGTGCCCGGCCGAGAATTCGACCCAGGGATCCAGGAGCCGCACGAACATCATTCCGTGGTGGCCGGCGACACGGACGTCGCCGCGGAACCGCAGCACGCCGGTGCCACGGGCGGGATCATACCCGGAACCGGCCGGGGCGAAACAGAACTCTCCGGTTGCGGTCACGGTGGCGCCGTCCGCCGCGGACACGGCCCCGTCCGGGAGGCTCGAAATGTACTCCATGAAGCTGCGCTTGATGCCCCAGGTCAGGCCCGGCGGGGGCAGCGGGGCGGGGGAAGCGGACGCTGGGTTCACGTAGGTTCTCCTGGGCTGTCGGGCGGCTCTTCGTCCGAGCCTAGCCGCCGATCGGCGCCGGGCTGAACTGTTGCACCGGTGCGGCTTCATCCGGCGTATTTCTCTGACGGCGTAGGAGCCCCGGGACTACCGGCCGGGCAGCGGTGGTTGACTTGGATGAGTACCGGTGAGCAGGAGGTGCGAAGTGGCCGCAGCCATCAGCAGGGTGTCCGGGCCCGAGCTGTCCGAGGACCCGATGGATTCCTATTCCGCCACGGTCATCCGCGTGGCCGCAACGGTCACACCCCACGTCGCAGCCCTCGAAATGACCGGCAGCCGGCGCGGCAACCGGATTACTGCCGGGGCGGGTTCGGCCGTTCTCATCACCTCGGACGGGTATCTGCTGACCAACGCCCATGTGGTCGGCGGCGCCCGGTCCGGCCGCGCCGTGTTCGCCGACGGCACCGCCACCGCCGTGGAGGTGGTCGGCGCCGATCCGCTCTCGGACCTTGCGGTGGTCCACGGCCGGGCGCCCACCGCCGCACCGGCGGATATGGGTGACGCCGAAGCGCTGCAGGTCGGGCAGCTCGTGATCGCCGTGGGCAATCCGCTGGGCCTGCAGGGGTCCGTGACCGCCGGAGTGGTCAGCGGGCTGGGCCGTTCGATTCCGGTCTGGGCCGGGCGCAACCGGCGCGTCATTGAGGATGTCATCCAGACCGACGCGGCTCTCAACCCCGGCAGTTCCGGAGGGGCCCTCGCGGACGCCCGCGGGCGGATCGTGGGCATCAACACGGCCGTGGCCGGGGTCGGGCTGGGCCTCGCTGTCCCCGTCAACGCCACGTCCCGGCGGATCATTGCGTCGCTGCTCAAAGACGGGCGGGTCCGCCGCGCCTACCTCGGCCTGGTGAACACGCCCGTCCCGCTGCAGCCCAGCGCAGTGGTCAGGACGGGCCGCAGGCAAGGCCTGCTCGTGGTGGAAGTCCTTCCGGACTCGCCCGCCGAACGCGCGGGAATGCGGGCCGGCGACATCCTCCTGAAGGCGGGCCAGATGTACGTCTCCAACGCCGAGAGCCTGCAGAAACTGCTGTTTGCCGAGGCCATCGGGGAGCCCCTGGAGCTGGCTGTCCTCCGCGACGGCGCCGAACTCAACCTGGTGGCGGTACCGGCGGAAATGACCGAAATCCAGTAGGAAATCGCCGCCCGACGGTGCTTCGCCAATGGACGGAAAACGCGCTGCCGGAGCCGAAAATCGGCGTCCTGCGGACTACCTGCATACCCGCTGCGGCCTCGCGCGTAACTACTTGTTTCGAGCCGGAAACACCTGCCCGCGACGCCGCAGCCTTACTCAACGGTACTGACCCCTGTACGCGTCTTTCTTCCGCGGAAAGATCGGGTAGCGGCATGCCTTGTTGCGTCCTGCCCGGCATGTCACGGTGGCAATGGAAAGCCGGAGAGAACAGAGTCTCAGTACGGCCTGGTCCCGAAGTTGGTCCGGCTTTTCGCAGACGATTGAGTTCGTTTTACCTGGGGAAATCGGAGACCATCGTGGAAAGCCTAACGGGACCTACACCCTCCATTTCGGTCCGCTTATTCGGATCATTCGAAGTCCGCCGGGACGGCGTCGCGCTCACGGCCGCCGACATGGGGGGATGCAAACCCCGGCACATCCTGGAAATTCTCTTGCTCAACCTTGGCACACCGGTGTCCAAAACCCGCCTCATCGATCTCCTCTGGGGCGCGGGAGCCAGCGACGGCTCGGTGGCCACCCTTGAGAGCTATATCAGCGGTATCCGGCGGGCCATCCAGCCCGGCCAGACCAAGACCGGCCCCTTGCGCACGGCCAACAGCGGCTACGTACTGGACCCCACTCTCGTGGATCTGGACCTGTTCCGGTTCCGCGCGCTGGTCCGCGATGCAGGCGAACTGCCCCCCGAAGAGGCCTATCCGCTGCTGCTCGAGGCCCTCGAGGTCTCAGCCGAGCCGCTTCTCGGGTTCGAACTTGCCTCGGACTGGGCCGAGGAAGCGCGCACACGCCATGCCGCCGACAAAGTGGCACTGCAGATCCTCGCCGCGGAAACCGCTGCCCAGTTGGACAAACCGGACGAGGCCGTCAACCTCGTCCAGGCTGCCATCCGGGCCGAGCCCCTCAACGAACGGGCGTGGACCGTGCTCGTGACGGCTTATGAGCAGGCGGGCCTGCCGGCGGAAGGCCTGGCGGCGTACGACAGGTGCCGCCGGCTGTTTGACCGAGACCTCGGCTGCGCCCCCGGTCCGGCCCTGCAGGAGGCCCATCTGCGGCTCCTGCGGCAGCGTGCGGAGAGCAACTCGGAACTCTCCGAAGTCCTCGCGGCCCTCCTGTTCCTGGGCGAGCGGCTGAACGGGCCCAAGAGCCGGCAATTGCCGCCGGCCGAGTCCCGGCGCATGCACGAGAACGCCGGACGGGTGCTGGATTCCTTCCTTCAGCGCGTCCGGGCCGCCGTCTGATCCCCGCCGCCTGAACCCCGCCGCCCCGGGGGCGGGAGTTAGCTTGGTCACGTGGCCGGGATTCTCCGGAAATCAGGACGCTGCGGGCCCCATACTTGGAAGGAACCCCGCGGACAGTCCCGCCGCCGGGTGTGAGGAGGGCCCATGGAAACCTTGAAGAAAGTCGTCACAACCGAGTACGCCGCCGCGGTGAAAAAGATCGTCGCCAACGAACACTTCCCCGCCGTGAAGAAAGTCGTCACGAACGAGTACTTCCCGGCGGGCGCCGTGCTGACCGCCGTCATCCTCTTCTGGGTCCTGGGCCTCTTCGGCGGACTGTCCCTCCTGAGCACCCACCAGTCACCGGTGACCACGCTGTCCTGGCTGTTGTTCGTCTATGGCGCCGCGGTCCTGACGCCGCTCGCCGGGCTCGTCGCCGCCATCGACCTCGTCCGCCGCTGGCTGCGCAACCGGCAGGCGCAGCCGGGCGAATCCGCCTAAGCCGGGCTGTGCCCGGCCCCGCCCCTACTCGAAGCGGGAGGGGTCGCCCATACCCCGCCGGACGATCTCGGCGACGCCGCTGGAGAAGTCGATGACGGTCGTCGGCTCGGCGCCGCAGTCACCGGAATCGATGACGGCATCCACCACGTGGTCCAGCCGCTCCTTGATCTCCCACCCCTGGGTAAGCGGCTCCTCCTCGTCCGGGAGCAGTAATGTGCTGGAGAGCAGCGGCTCGCCGAGCTCGGCGAGCAGCGCCTGCACCACACGGTTGTCCGGAATACGCACGCCGACCGTCTTCTTCTTGGGGTGCAGCAGCCGCTTGGGGACCTCCCTCGTGGCAGGCAGGATGAACGTGTAGCTGCCGGGTGTGACGGCCTTGATGCTGCGGAATACGTCGTTGTCGATCTGGACGAACTGGCCCAGCTGCGCGAAATCCTTGCAGACGAGCGTGAAATGATGCTTGTCGTCCAGGTGCCGGATGGCGCGGATTCGGTCCAGCGCATCCCGGTTGCCCAGCTGGGCGCCGAGGGCGTAGCAGGAATCGGTCGGGTAGGCGATCAGGCCCCCGGACTTCACCAGCTCCACCGCCTGGGTGATGGACCGCGGCTGGGGGTTCTCGGGGTGCACATCAAAATATCTCGCCATGGCACGAGCTTACGCCCGGCCGCCGGTTTCGCGCGGGCTCCCGGCGGCGGGTCAGGGCGGCGCGGACAGACAGCGAATGCCCGGCTTGTGAACAGACAAGTCTGTCTGATAGCTTCAAATCCGCCATAGACAATCCTGTCTGGTGGAGCAATTCTGAAAGAAGTACAACCCCTCCATGACTTCACACCGCACCCTCGTCGTCGTAGCCCATCCTGACCTGGCGGCGTCCCGGATCACCGCCGGGCTCGCCGCCGCCGTGAGCGACCTCGCCAACGTCACGGTCCGGCACCTCTCCGGCGCTTCGGCGGACCGCCGGTTCGACGTCGCGCACGAGCAGGCCTTGCTGCGCGAGCACGACACCATCGTGTTGCAGTTTCCCTGGCACTGGTACTCGGTACCCGGGGTACTGAAGGAATGGATGGACCAAGTCCTGACATACGGTTTCGCGTACGGTTCAGGCGGCGATGCTTTGCATGGCAAGAAGCTGCATCTGGTCACCTCCACGGGCGGACCTGCCGAGTCCTACGCCCCGAGCGGCCACAACCGCTTCACCATGGACGAGCTCCTCCGGCCGCTGCAGGCCACGGCGCACCTCTGCGGCTTCGACCTGGCCGAGCCGCTGGTGGTGCACTCCGCGCCGCGGCTCAGCGCAGAAGATCTGGCGGCACACGCCCAGCGCTACCGTGAGCTGCTGGCGCCGGTGCCGGCAGCGGCCTGACAGCAAGGGCGGGCACCGGGGGACCGGAAACGGGGACCGGGTACCGTCAGCCGGCCAGGGCGGCGAACATGACGGCGAACGCGGCGGCCCCGAGCACTTCCAGGGCCGCGTCGGCCACGTCCCGGAACCCGGGCGAACGGCCCGGCGAACGGCCCGGCGAACGGCCCGGCGAAGCGCCGTGGGCGCCGCGGAGGGGCCTGGGCCAACCCGGGTTCGGGAACACCGGCCGGAACCGGACTCGCGGCTGGACAAGTAACTGGGCAAGTAGCTGAACAATCCGGACAGTCCACAGCAGCGCGGCCAGCCCAAAAGCCACGGCCAGCCCGACAGCGGCGGCCTGCAGGGCGCCCGGCAACGGGCCCGGCTGGGCGCTCCACCCGGGGACGGGGACGGACAGCGGCACGGCCGCCGCACTGCCGTGGTGCGCCGCCGGAGCCGGGCCAAGTACACCGGGAAAGGCGGCGTCCCTGAAGCCCCCGAGTGCCAGCATAAAGGCCATCGCGGCCATGGCGGCGGCGTCGTAGAGGGGCTTCGCGCGCGCGGCCCCTGTCCCTGACCGCCGGTCGCCGCGGCGGGAGGTCCGCCGGGCCACGGCCTGGATGACGAACCACCAGGCACCCAGGGCAAACAGGAGCAATTGCGGCAGGACCGGCCACTGGCCGCCGGGCAGCAGCATCAGCGCCATGGCCGCCGTCGTGAGGGCGTGCAGCGTCTTGCCGATCCGCGCGGCCGGATCGGACGCGGCCACGGCCCGGCACGTCGTGTACAGCGTTGCCGCCATCAGCAGCACCGCGATGGTCCGGCCCAGGGCCTCGTCCGCGATCATGGCCGCACTGTTTCGTGTCTTCCCGTCACACCAGCCTCCATCACAGCTGCTCGTCGTGATGGATCCGTTCGCCGAGCTGCCGCAACGGTTCGCCGCTGCCGTTCCACTGCCGGGAGATGAACTCCGCGGCGATGGACACAGCCGTTTCCTCCGGGGTGCGGGCGCCGAGGTCGAGGCCCACCGGACTGTGGAGCCTGGCCAGTTCGGCGTCACCGAGCCCGGCCGCCCGCAGCCGGGCCATCCTGTCCTCGTGGGTGCGCCGGGAGCCCATGGCGCCGATGAAGGCCACCGGGCTTCCGCGCAAGGCCACCTCGAGGACCGGGATGTCGAACTTCGGGTCGTGGGTCAGGACGCACAGAACCGTCCTGGCATCGAGGAGTCCCTGGGCAAACTGCTCACTCAGGTACCGGTGGGGCCAAGCGTTGACCACCTCGGCGGCGTCGGGGAACCTCGCGGGCGTGGCGAAGACGGGCCGCGCGTCACAGACTGTCACCCGGTACCCCAGGAAAGCGCCCAGCCGGGCCAAAGCGGCGGCGAAGTCGATGGCACCGAAGACGATCATGCGCGGCGGCGGCGCGTAACTGGCGAAGAAGACGCGCATGCCGGTGTCCAGCCGTTCGCCGTCGACGCCGTAGGTCAGGATGCCGGTCCGGCCGGCGGCGAGCAGGCCCTGGGCGTCGTCGCCCACGGCGTGGTTGGTCCGTTCCGAGCCCAGGTCGCCGGCGCAGCCGTCGGGCCTGATGACGAGGTGCCGTCCCACCCGGGCGGCGTCAGGGTGCTCGATGACGGTCGCCACGCCCACCCGGCGCCCGGCGGCGATGTCCAGCGCGACGTCGCCGAGCTCCGCGAAGTGATGCTGCGAGACCGGTTCGACGAAGATGTCGATGATCCCGCCGCAGGTCAGGCCGACGGCGTAGGCGTCGTCGTCGCTGATTCCGTAGCGCACCAGGGCGGGCTTGCCGTCGTCCTTGACCTGGGTCGCGAGTTCATACACGGCCCCCTCGACGCAGCCGCCGGAGACGGAGCCGACGGCGTCGCCGCCGGCCGTCACCAGCATGGCCGCCCCCGGCAGCCTGGGGGCGGATTTGAAGGTGCTTACGACCGTGGCCAGGCCGGAGGTGGCGCCGTCCCGCCAGTCCGGCAACATGGCCGCGAGGATGTCGCGCATGGATGCCGCCTAGAGCCGTCCGCACAGCCGGAGCACGCGGAACGCCGATCGCCGGCCGGCCCAGTAGGCGATGCACGCCACCACGGCGACAACGGCGAGGACCTTGGCGGGGCTGGAGAGCTGATCCGCGGCGATGCCCCTGGCCAGGCTCAATGCGTCCAGGCTGCCGGCCGGAGCTGCTCCCGCCGTCGTCTCCTGGCCGGTGGCAGGCGCCGGAGCCCGTGCCGTCGCGGGGGCGGGTGCCGGCGCTGAAACCGCGGCCGACGCCGGTACCGGTTCCGGGATGGCCTCCGGAGCGTGCGCCGCTGCGGGGGCTGGAGCCGGTTCCGGGGTTGCCGGCGCCGCCTCGGCCAGCATGGCCTGCAGGTTGTCGGCGAACAACGCCATCATCTGCTCGGTGACGCTCCCGATCACGCTTTTGCCCATGGCTGCGGCCTTGCCGGACAGTGCGAGGTCCGCGCTGACCGTCCCCTGCGTGGCAGCGCCGTTTTCGGCCAGGGTGAGGGTCACGGTGGCCTCGGCCGTGCCCTGCCCGCGGGTCTCCTGGGCCTTGCCGGCGAGGACGGCGCGGTGTTCAGCCGCGTTGCGTTCGATGACATTGAGCAGGCCCTTGTACTGCATGGTGACCGGGCCGAGCTTGACCGTCATGCCGACCTGGTAGGCGTCGTCGGAGAGCTTATTCAGGATCCTGGCGCCGGGAAGGCACCCGGCCACCCGTTCAAAGTCCATCAGGGTGTCCCACACCTGGCCGATCGGGGCGATTACGGAGAACGTGCTGTCAATCTGCATAAGCTGGTTCCTTGCCTCTCGCTGGTTGTTCGTGCCTGTTCTCTGAAACCTGGGCGCCGCCGGAGGACCGTCCGTCGCCGCGGATCGCGGCTGCCACTTCGGCCAGTGCCGTGTAGCTGTGGCCGCTGAGGAAGGCGTCGCAATAGGGCAGTGCTGCCGCCATGCCGCCCACCAGAGGCTGGTACTGAGGAGCGGCCTTGCGCGGATTCACCCAGATGATGCGGCGGGCGAGCCGGCGCAGGCGGGCCATCTGCGCGGCAACCTGCCCGGGGTCTTCAGCGGCCCAGCCGTCCGAAAACACCACCACCACGGCGCCCCTGGCAAGTCCGCGGCGGCCGTGCTCGTCGACGAAGCGTCGGAGACACTCTGCAATCCGGGTCCCGCCGGCCCAGTCGGGCGCGGTCGCTGCTGCGCGGGCGAGGGCCTGGTCCGCATCGCGGCCGGCGAGCTGGCGCGTGATCCTGGTCAGCCGTGTGGAGAAGACGAAGGCTTCGGCCCTGGCGCCGGCCACCGCGCCCTGCAGCAGGGACACAAACACGCGGGCGTAGGGTTCCATCGACGCGGACACGTCACACAGGAGGACGAGTTTGCGGGGCTGTTCGCGGCGGCGGGCGTACAGCAGGCGGGGTCCGTCCGCACCCGACCGCCGGGCGGCGCGGACCGTCGCGCGCACGTCCAGCCGGGCGGTGCTGTGCGCCGAAGCGCGTGTGCGGCGGCTCATCCGTCGCGGCGTCGCCAGGAGCAGCCCCGAGGCCAGCCGCCGGACCGCCAGGACTTCCTCGGGGGAGAGTGCGGCGAAGGATGTCTCGTGCAGGTGCTCGTCCGCGGACATCATGGCCAGGACGGCATCCCGGTCAGCCGTGCCCGGGCCGCCGTCGCTGTCCCCGCCAGGGGTCGCCACGCGCGTATGCCGATGGCCGCCCGTGACACTGCCCGGGGCCCGGGCGTCCGGTGCCGACGGCCTGGTGGCCGCCCCCGGCCCGGGCGGCGGGGCTGCCGGCGCGGCGGGGCGGCCCGGTGCCGCGGGGACGGAAAGCCCGCGGAAAACGGCCGCGAACACGGCATCAAAGACGGGCAGCTGCTCGCGGGCGGACACGAGGACCACCCGGGAGGTCCAGTAGAGCTGTTCGGGCAGGTCCGGGGGGATCAGGTGCAGTGCTTCGGCCAGCCGGGCCGCCCGGTCCGGCGAGGCGGGCAGTCCGGCCCGGCGCAGTGCGGTAATGAACGCGGCCGACAACGCGGCTGCCTCGACGCTCGGGGGCCGGGCAGCCGTGGGCCGGACGGCTGCGGCCTTGGTGCTTTCAGCCATCGGTGCCCTCCACGAGCCAGGCCGCGCCGCGCGCGCCGACGAGTTCGAGGTCGTCCCGGTTCTTGACGATGGATCCCCACGTTTTTTCCGCCGTCCCGGCATCGATGCGCTCGACGCCCAGCACCGCCAGCGCCGACACCCAGTCGATGGCCTCGGAGATCCCGGGCGGCTTGGCCAGGTCCAGGGTGCGCAGCCGCGTGATGACGGCGGCCGCCTGGAGGGCCAGGGGCCCGCTGCTGGCGGGCACCCTGCGGCGCACGATCTCGGCGATCCGGGCGGGTCCCGGATAGTCGATCCAGTGGTAGAGGCAGCGGCGGGTCAGGGCGTCGTGGAGGTCCCGGGTCCGGTTGGATGTCAGGATCACGATCGGCGGATGGGTGGCGCGGATGGTCCCCAGTTCCGGGATGGTGACGGCGGCCTCGGCAAGCAGTTCAAAGGTGAAGGCCTCGAATTCGGCGTCGGCGCGGTCTATCTCATCCAGCAGGAGCACTGCGGGCCTCGGGCCGGGATGCTCGATCGCCTGCAGCAGGGGGCGCCGCAGCAGGTATTGCGGGGCGAAGAGGTCGGTCTCCGTAACGGCGGTGTCCCGGACTTCGGCCAGCCGGATGCCGAGCAGCTGGCGCTGGTGGTTCCATTCGTAGAGGGCCTCGCCGGCGTCGATTCCCTCGTAACATTGCAGCCGGTACAACGGCGTGTCGAGAAGCTCCGCGAGTGCCTTCGCGGCCTCCGTCTTACCGACCCCGGCCTCGCCCTCCAGCAGGATGGGTTGCGGCAGCCGGACGGCCAGGAACAGGGCCGTGGCAAGCCCGGCGTCGGCCAGGTAGTTAGTCCGGTCCAGGGCGGCGATCAGCGCCGGGACATCCGGGACCCGGCGCCGCACGTCCTCCTCCGCCCCGGCCCGCGCCGCCGCCGTCATGCGGACTCCTGCAGCCCGGCGGGCAGGCGCCGGTAGTCGTCCACGGTGTCCACGTCTTCAGGGACCGGGCCAGGGATGAGGGACGTCTCAGATGCTGACGGCATAGCGCTCCGGATCCTTGCGGAAGGCGGCCCGGCAACCGGGTGAGCAGAAGTACACGGTGACGCCGTTGTGCTCCAGGTGCAGGGACGATTCGGCAACGGGCACCGACATGCCGCACACGGGGTCCACCGCCGTGGCCGGTGCGGTGGCGGCTGCCGTGACCGGCTGCGGGACGGCCGGCTCCGGGATCCCGCTGGTGCGGGCCCGCGCCTTGGACCGTTCCCCGATCAGCTGGGCGAGGATCGAGAGCGCGATTTCCCCGGGCGTCCGGGCGCCGAGCCGCAGCCCGGCGGGGGTGAAGACCCGCGAGCGCGAGGCGGCGTCGACGTCGAGGGAGTCGAGCACGGCGGCGCCGCGGGTTCCGCTGGCCACCAGGGCGACGTACGGCACCCCGGCGCGGAGGGCCGCCTCGAGGGCGCCTTCCTCGGCCTTTCCGTGGGAGGCGACAATCAGGGCCGCGTCCCCGCCGCGGGGGTCGGCGGATTCGCCGTCGGTGAGTTCGACGTCGAATCCCACCCCGGAGCCGAGCGTCGCGAGGGCCTGGGCCACCGGCGTCGTGCCGACCACCAGGACCCGGGGCGCCGGGATGCGCGGCTGGAGGAAGATCTCGATCGCCCCGCCGCTGAGGCACGGGTTGGAGACTTCCACCGCGCCTTCCTCGGCGGCGCGCGACGGTTCGCCCGGCAGCACCCGCAGCAGCAGCGGCTCCTGGGCAGCCAGGACGTGCAGGCTGTACTCCCGGACCGAGGCCTCCACACAATTCCCGCCAACGAAGCCCTGGATCTCCCCGCTGGGCAACACCAGGGCCGTGTCCCCGGCGTGGGCGCTGGTGGGGCGCTGGGCGCGGACCACCGTGGCGAGGACGTAGGGCTCACGGCGGCCGGCGAGTTCATCCGCCCTGGCGGCCAGGGACTCTGCGGCGGTGGGCATGTCAGATCGGCGGCCTTGCGTGGCCCTGCATCGCGGCCCAGACCCGGGCCGGCGTGCAGGGCATGTCCATGTGTGTGACACCGAACGGCGCCAGGGCATCCACCACCGCGTTCACGACCGCCGGCGGGGAGCCCACCGTGGCGGACTCGCCTATGCCCTTCGCCCCGATCGGGTGGTGCGGTGACGGGGTGACAGTGAACCCGGTCTCCCAGTCCGGGACCTCCAGGGCCGTCGGGATCAGGTAGTCCATGAACGACCCGCCCAGGCAGTTGCCGGCCTCGTCGAATTCGATGATCTCCATCAGGGCCATGCCGACGCCGTCGGTCAGTCCGCCGTGGACCTGGCCTTCGATGATCATCGGGTTGATCCTGGTGCCGCAGTCATCGACGGCGATGAAGCGCCGCACCTTGACGTGCCCTGTGCCGGGATCGACGTCGACCACGCAGATGTAGGCGCCGAACGGGAAGGTGAGGTTCGGCGGGTCGTAGGTCACCTCCGCGTCGAGGTTTCCATCCACCCCCTCAGGCAGGGCGACCGTGCCGTGGGCGCCCATGGCGATCTCGGCGATGGTCTTCCCGACGCTGGGATCGCCCTTGACGAACCAGCGGCCCTTCTCCCATTCCAGGTCTTCCGGGCGGGTCTCCAGCATGGCCCCGGCGATCAGCTTCGCCTTCTCCCGCACCTTGCGGGCGACAAGGGCAACGGCGCCGCCGCTCACCGGCGTCGACCGGCTGCCATAGGTGCCCAGCCCGAACGGGGTCTGGTCCGTGTCCCCGTGCACCACGTCGATGTCCTCCGGCGGGATGCCGAGCTCCTCGGCCACGATCTGTGCGAACGTGGTCTCGTGGCCCTGGCCCTGGCTCTGCACCGAGAGGCGCACCACGGCCTTGCCAGTGGGGTGGACGCGCAGTTCGGCGCCGTCGGCCATGCCCAAGCCCACGATGTCGAAGTGCTTCCGCGGGCCTGCCCCGACGACTTCCGTGAAGAAGGAGACCCCGATGCCCATGAGTTCGCCGCGCTCGCGCTTTTCGGCCTGCTCGCGCCGCAGGTCCTCGTACCCGGCCAGCCGCATGGACAGCCGCATGGCGTCCTCATAGTTGCCGGAATCGTAGACCCAGCCGGTCTTGTTGGCGTAGGGGAATTGCTCCGGCCTGATGAAGTTCTTCAGCCGCAGCTCCGCCGGGTCCATGTCCAGTTTCCGGGCCAGGACGTCCACCATCCGCTCGACGAGGTACACGGCCTCGGTGACGCGGAACGAGCACGCATAGGCCACCCCGCCGGGGGCCTTGTTCGTGTAGACGCCGGTGACAGAGCAGTGGGCGGCCTTGAGGTCGTAGCTGCCGGTGAAGATGGAGAAGAAGCCTGCAGGGTTCTTGGTGGGCTGGGCGGTGGCGTTGAACGCGCCGTGGTCGGCCAGCACGTGGGTGCGGAGCGCCAGGATCCTGCCGTCCTTCGTGGCGGCGATCTCGCCCTGCATGATGTAGTCCCGCGCGAACGAGGTCGACATCAGGTTCTCCGAACGGTCCTCCATCCACTTGACCGGGCGTCCGGAGACAATGGAGCCGACGACGGCGAGGATGTAGCCGGGGTAGATCCCGACCTTGTTTCCGAAGCCGCCGCCGATATCGGGGGAGACGATCCGGATCTTGTGCTCCGGGATGCCGGCGACGATCGCGAACAGGGTCCGGTGCGCGTGCGGGGCCTGGGTGGTCTCGTAGAGGGTCAGCTTGCCGTTGACGGCGTCGAAGTCGGCGACAGCGCCGCACGTCTCCATCGGTGCCGGGTGGACCCGCGGGTAGACGACCTCCTGGCTCACCACCACGTCCGCGGAGGCGAACACGGCGTCGGTTTCGGCTTTGTCGCCCATCTCCCAGTCGAAGATCCGGTTGTCGGTCCGGCCTTCGATCTCGTCGCGGATTACGGGGGCGTCCGGGTCGAGCGCCTTCCGGGCATCCACCAGCGGGGGCAGGATGTCGTATTCGACGTCGATCAGCTCCAGGGCGTCCCGGGCGGCGTAGCGGTCCTCGGCGACGACGAACGCGACCTCCTGGCCCTGGAAGCGGACCTTGTCGGTGACCAGGACGGCCTGCACATCCGCGGACAGTGTCGGCGCCCACGCGAGCTTAAGCCCCAGCAGGTCCTTGCCCGTGATGACGGCGACCACCTTCGGGTGGGCCAGGGCGTTGGTGGTGTCGATCGAGACCAGCCTCGCGTGCGCCACCGGGGCGCGCAGGATGGCGCCGTGCAGCATTCCCGGCAGCACGATGTCGTCCACGTAGTGGCCCTTGCCGCGCACGAAGCGCGGGTCTTCCTTGCGCTGGATGCGGCCGTAGCCGATCGGGCGGTCCTCGTCGCCGGCAGCCGGGTTGGACGGCCGGTCGTGGATGACGGTCATGCCTTCACCTCTGAGTTCTGTGTCTGCGTTGCCTCTGCTGCGACATCCGGGACGGCGCTATCCGTACCGTCCAGGACCTCGTCCGCCGCAGCCGCCCCGGCCGGCCCGGCGCCGGCAGGATGGGCCGCGGCCCACTGCACCGAACGGACAATCGTTGCGTACCCGGTACACCGGCAGATCTGGCCGGAAATCGCTTGGCGGATCTCGGCGTCGTCCGGGTGCGGGTTCTTGTCCAGCAAGGCCCGCGCCGTCAGCATCATCCCCGGGGTGCAGAACCCGCACTGCAGGCCGTGCTCCTCCATGAAGCCCTGCTGGACGGGGTCCAGGGTGCCGCCGGCGGCCAGCCCCTCGACGGTGCGGATGTCGTGCCCCGCGGCCATGGCAGCCAGGACCGTGCAGGACTTCACCGGCTGCCCGTCCATCAGGACCACGCATGTGCCGCAGTTGCTGGTGTCACAGCCCCAGTGGGTGCCGGTGAGGCCCAGGACCTCACGGAGGTAATGGACCAGCAGCACGCGCGGCTCAATCTCGCTCGTGACGTCGCTGCCGTTGACGGTCATGCTGATCTGCATCGGGTTCAGCCTTCCTGCATCTGGGCGGCGCGGGCACAGGCCCGCCGCAGTACCCGCCGGGTGAGTTCATCGGCGAGATGCCGTTTGTAGTCGACCGGGCCGCGCTGGTCCTGCACCGGGTCGCAGGCCGCGGCGGCCAGCCGGCCGGCCTCCGCGAACAGTTCCTCGGCAGGGCGCCGGCCGCGCAGCACGGCAGCGGCCTCCTCCGCCGTGTGGTCCAGGCCCAGCGCTGTGAGCCCGACGGCGGCGTCGTCCACCGTCCCGTCCGCAGCGAGGACGACGGCGGCACCGGCGGCACCGACCGCCCAGTCGCCGGCCCGGCGTTCGACCTTCTCGTAGGCGCTGCTTGAGCGGGGCCGGATGGGGAACCGCACCTCGCAGAGCAGTTCGTCCGGCGCGACGGCGGTCTGGTAGGGCCCGATGTGGAATTCGGCCAGGGGCAGGACGCGCTCGCCGCCCGGCCCGCGGATCACTGCCTCGGCGCCCAGGACGTCGCAGACGGTGGAGAGGTCCTCGGCGGGATCGGCCTGGCAGAGTGAACCGCCGATCGTGCCGCGGTTGCGGACCACGGGGTCGGCGATCACGGTCTCGGCGTCCCGCACGATCGGGAAGAGCGCGGCGACCTCCTCCGATTCCAGCAAGGTGGTGTGGCGCGTCATGGCGCCCACCCTCAGCTTGTTGCCGTCACGGAGAATGAAGTCCAGCTCGTAGAGGTCATTGATGTCGATCAGCCATTCCGGCCTGGCCAGGCGAAGCTTCATCATTGGCAGGAGGCTGTGGCCGCCGGCCACGACCCGGGATTCCGGGCCGTACCGGGCGAGAAGTTCCAGGGCGTCCTCCACGGTCGTGGCGCGCACATAGTCAAATGGAGCCGGAATCTGCATAGTCCCTACCTCACTCCGAACAGCCGGCGGCGTGCTGGAACAGGTCTCTGGCGCCGGATTGAGGCCAGTCTTGCCCCGGCCTAAGTGGGATGTCAATATCGTCATAAGCGAAAGGTTATGAAGCCGTGGCGATGACATTGGGACAGTTGCGGACGTTCGCCCTGGTGGCCAAACTGGGATCGCTGCACGCCGCCGCGGCCCAGTTGGGAGTCAGCGAACCCGCCGTGTCGACGGCGCTCGCCGCCCTCAGGCAGGACCTCGGCGACCCCCTCTTTGTGCGCGCCCACGGCGGCATCGCGCTAACCCCCGGCGGCCGGGCGCTCGCCGAATACGCCCAGGACATCGTGGGCCTGGCGGACAAAGCCCGGTGGGAAGTGGCGCACGCCCAGACCGAGACGGGGCGATTGAAAATCGTGGCGACGGCACCGTTCGCGGAACACGCCGCCGGCCGGCTGCTGGACCTGTTCACCCGGCGGGTTCCCGGCGCCTCCGTCGATGTCGTGGTGGAGGAAGCCGAGGACATTGCCTCGCTGTTGCTGGAGCGTGTCTATGACATCGCCCTCGGAGCCCGGCCCGCCGTCCCCAACGGCGCGGCCGCCAACGGCACTGCCCCCAAAGTCGCCGCCGACGTCGGCCTCGACTCCGTGCCGTTCCTGCGGTACCAGCGGATCTTCGTGGTCGCCGCGGGACATTCCCTCGCCGCCCTCCACGGGCCGGTGCGGCTGGCCGACCTGCTCGGCCGGCCGTGGTTCGCCGGCCCGGCGGGAGTCCAGGAGGCCAGCGAGGAAGGGCGATGGCTGGCTTCCCAAGGGGTTGCGCCGGAGATCGTCCAGCTCAGCAGCGAGACGGAGGCCCTAGCCGCTGTCCGCGCGGGGGAGGGAACGATGCTGGCGCTCGGGCACATCGTCGCTGCTGAACTCCGCAGCGGCTCCCTGGTGCGGGTGCCGGTGGTCGGGACGCCGATCGCCGGCCTCTGGTGGGCCAGCACCCTGGACCGCCGCCGCGCCACCTCCATGGCGCTGACCCTGCAGAAGTTCGCCGGCACGGCCGACGCCACCGCGGCCATGGTCGCCCCCGGCGGATCCCGCGGACTGGAGCGCCGCGGATCCAAGTTCCACGTGGCGCTCTGGAGCTAAGGCACCTGGCTCCGATTCCTCCCCCGGGTACCTTCCGAATCCGCGGGCCCGGCCCCGCTGCCGCTGTGTCGCGTTGCACTACGCCGGGGCGGGTGCTACCCCTTGAGGGTTAGACGATCCGTTCACCACCGTGAGAAGGAGTAGTTATGACGTTGTCCCGGGACGAAGACAGCTCGCTGCGGCACTGGAGCAGCCGGCTCATCCAGGCCCTGCAAATCCTTGACCTGGAAGTCGACCACGAAAAGATCGTCCAGGTCGCGGACGAATCCGTTAAGGCCGTCGGCCCGCACGCCGATGCCATCAGCGCCTTCATCGTCGGCTACGCGGCCGGCACCGCGTCCACCCACGGCCGCAAGGGCACGCAGGAGGCCGTGCACGCGGCGTCGAACAAGGTCATTGAGCTCTGCGAACACGGTGAGGCCGGCGGTCCCGACGAGGAAGGCTGGACCAAACGGGCCCAGTAGCCGTGCCGCTCCACTAGCACCGTGCCAGGGTCTACTGGTGGGCCGGGTTTATTGGTGCGCCGTGGTTCCTGGGTGCGCCGTACCCGGCAGGGACCCCGTCCCGTGGGACATGCTCATTCTTCGGGGCGGGACACCCCGTCCCGTGGGACATGCTCATTCTTCGGGGCGGGACACCCCGGCCCGGGGGGACATGCTCATTCTTGGGCACCAAGGACGGGCATAGTGGGTCTATGTCCAGTGGCCGGGGCCAAGGGAGGGCATGTCCCGTGGGGGCGGGGGCGGCCGGGGAGCATGTCCAGTGGCCGGGGCCAAAGGAGGGCATGTCCCGTGGCCCCGGCCATCTAGGCGGGGAGCAGTGCCGCTAGGGGGCGGCGGTCCCGGCGGCTACTTCCCTCGCGGGCTCGGGCGCCTGGTCCGGGCTCGGCTCCAGGCGGACGATGACCGCCTTCGACACCGGGGTGTTGCTGCCCTCGGCCGTGTGGTTCAACGGCACGAGCACGTTGGCCTCGGGGTAGTATGCGGCAGCGCAGCCGCGGGCGGTGGGATAGGAGACCACGCGGAACCTGCGGACCACGCGCTCCTCGCCGTCGTCGTGCACGCCGCGGATGTCCACGAACTGCCCGTCGGCGAGGCCGAGTTCGGCGAGGTCGTCCGGGTTTACGAACACCACGTGCCGGCCCTTCTTGATGCCCCGGTAGCGGTCGTTGTGCGAATAGATCGTCGTGTTGAACTGGTCGTGGGAGCGCATGCTCTGCAGGATCAGGGTGCCTGCCGGGCGTTCGACAGGTTCGAGCTCGTTGACGGTGAGGACGGCCTTGCCGGTGGGCGTCGGGAATGTGCGGGAGTCGCGGGGACCGTTGGCCAGGATGAACCCGCCCTCCTGCCGGATCCGTTCGTTGTAGTCCTCGCACCCGCCCACCACATGGGAAATGTGCTCACGGATGAGGTCATAGTTCTTTTCGAAGCCGTCCCAGTCGGCCCTGATCCTGTCACCGACCAGGAGTTTGCCCAGCCGGCTCAGGATGGCCGGTTCCGAGAGCAGCTGGTGCGAGACAGGCTCGACACTGCCCCAGGACGGGTGCACGGCGCAGACGGTGTCCTCCACGGAGACGAACTGCGGCCCGGATTCCTGGATGTCAATCTCGGTCCGGCCCATCGTGGGGAGGATGAGGGCCTCGCGGCCGGTGACTGTGTGCGAGCGGTTAAGCTTCGTGGAGATCTGGACCGTCATCTCGGTGTTGCCCATGGCGGCCTCGGCCGCGTTGGTGTCCGAGATGGCGCCGACAAAGTTGCCGCCGAGGGCCACGAAAACTTTGATGCCGCCGTCGCGCATCTTGTTGACGGTCTCCACGGCATCCGTGCCGTGCTCGCGGGGCGGCTCGAAGTCAAACTCCTTGCCGAGGGCGTCCATGAAGGACTGCGGCATTTGCTCCCAGATGCCCATGGTGCGGTCGCCCTGCACGTTGCTGTGCCCGCGGATCGGCGAGGCGCCGGCGCCGGGCTTGCCGATGTTGCCGCGGAGCAGGAGGAGGTTGATGATCTCCTTGATCGTGGCCACGCCCTTTTTCTGCTGCGTGATGCCCATCGCCCAGGTGATGATGACTTTCTCCGCTTTAAGGTAGCGGGCAGCGAGTTCGTCGATGTCCTCGCTGCGCAGGCCCGTGGCTTCCAGGACGGCGCGCTCATCCAGCAGGGCCAGGTGCTCCCTGAGCTCGTCGAGTCCTTCGCAGTGTTCAGCGAGGAACGCGTGGTCCAGGACCGTTCCGGGGTTCTTTGCCTCGGCCTCGAGGATGCGCTTGGATACGGCCTGCAGCAGTGCCATGTCGCCGCCGATCCGGATCTGCAGGAACTGGTCCGCGATCTGGACGCCGTGGCCGATCACGCCGTTGACCTGCTGCGGGTTCTTGTACCGCCGCAGCCCGGCCTCGGGGAGGGGATTGACGGCGACGATCTCGCCTCCGTTGCGCTTGCAGGCCTCGAGTTCTGTCATCATCCGGGGGTGGTTCGTCCCGGGGTTCTGGCCCATGATGATGATCAGGTCAGCGTCGGCGTAGTCGTCAAAGTTCACGGTTGCCTTGCCGATGCCGATGGTCTGGCCCAGGCCCCAGCCCGAGGACTCGTGGCACATGTTCGAACAGTCCGGCAGGTTGTTGGTCCCGTAGCCGCGGACCAGCAACTGGTAGAGGAAGGCCGCCTCATTCGAGGTCCGCCCGCTCGTGTAGAACGCCGCATGGTCGGGGGAGTCCAGGCCCTTGAGCTTGTCGGCCAGGATCCGGAGGGCCTCGTCCCAGCTCACCGGCTTGTAGTGGTCCTCGCCGGCCGGCTTGTACACGGGCTCGGTCAAGCGCCCCTGCATGCCCAGCCAGTACTCGGTGCGGCCGCGCAGCTCGCTGACCGGGTGCTCGGCCCAGAAAGTTCCGGGAACCAGCACGGGGGTCGCTTCCCAGGTGACTGCTTTGGCGCCGTTCTCACAGAACTCAAACGCCTTCCGGTGGTGCGGATCCGGCCACGCGCAACTCGGGCAGTCGAAGCCGTCCTTCTGGTTCATGGCCATGACGGTCTTGCGGGTCCTGTTCAGCCCCATCTGCTCGATGGCCGGCTTCATGGAGTGATACACGCCCGGGACGCCGGCAGCCCAGCTCTTCGGGCCGTTCCCGACCTCAAGCTCCTTCTCGGACGGTTCCTCAATGTGAGGGGTCTTGCGAGTCACGTGAACTTCCCTTCTGCCAACACTGTCCGGACAGGGCCGTATGCCGCTCTGCCACTATGCACCCTACCGTCAGGCCTATCAGCTGACCCGGAGCGCCGCAAGCGATCCGCCGGCCGCCGCTGCCGGAACCTTGCACCGCCCGGACGCACGCGCAATGTACGCCGGGAACTTCCTGCATGCCGGCTGCAAGTAGCGGGCGCTAAAAAAACGAGTTCCACAGGGGTAGCCGTTACCTGCCCGTTACCTGCCGGCGCATCCCCTGCAGTGGTCGGCCCGCGTAAGCCGGATTGGCGCCCGCGGAGCCGGCACGAGTAGTTCACGGCGCCAGCCCGGGTACCCGATGCCCCGAATCCGGGTGGTCGGGAGCTGCCAAAATCGACGGACCGCGGTCCGGTTAAAAACTCAGGGGGAATTCCCAGCTTTCCCCAAGGAGGAACCCAGCACTCTTTGTCCATCACTCACTCCAAGAGGCAGGTGTGCAATGAATTTGTTCACATGCAGGAAGGTCGACGGCCAAAGACGTGTCTTCAGTCGACCCACCCGCGCAGTTGCCGCAGGGACAGCGATGACCCTGCTCAGTTTCATCGGGCTCACCACCGCGGCGCTTGGCGCCCACGCCGCCCCGGCTCCCGTCGGTGCAGGCTTCACAGTCACCCCGGCCGACCTGGCCTACATCCTCAAACAGATCAAGATCGCCGAGGCGCACGTCGCCAACACGACGTCGGCCACCGGCCCCTGCGGGGCACTCGTCGGGCGCGGCCCCAACCAGATCCCCGACGCGCTCACTTCCTACGGCCTCCGCACCGTTGACGGCTCGTGCAACAACCTGCTTGCCGGCCGCGAAACTTACGGGGCCGCTGACCAGGTGTTTCCGCGTTTAACGACGCCGTCGTTCGCGACAGCGGATTCCGTGCCGGCCGGCTTCGGCCCGGCCGGCACGTCGTCCTACCAACAGAAGTCGGGCAACGTGTTCGACGCCCAGCCCCGCCAGATCAGCAACCTGATCGTGGACCAGGCCGCCACGAACCCGGCCGCCGTGGCCGCTGCCGGATTCCCGGTCCGGACCCAGGGCAACCCGGGGCTCTTCCCGTGCACCACAGATCCCGACCCGCTGGCAAACCCGCCGGTCGCTGGCGTGCCGGCTGGCTGTGTTCCCACCGGGGACACGCTGTTCATCCCCAACGTCACCACCGACGTCGGCCTCTCCCCACCCTACAACTCCCTGTTCACGCTGTTCGGGCAGTTCTTCGACCACGGCGTGGACCAGACCGTCAAGGGCGGCGGCTCAGTGTTCGTTCCGCTCAAGGCCGACGACCCGCTGATCACTGTGGGTCCCGACGGCAAGGCCGGCACCGGTGACGAAGTGGCGCCCAACAGCCCCAACGCGTTCATGGTCCTGACCCGCGGGCAGAACCAGCCCGGCCCCGACGGTGTGCTGGGGACCGCGGACGACGTGCAGGAAACCAACAACACGGACTCGCCCTACGTTGACCAGTCCCAGACCTACACGTCCCACCCGTCCCATCAGGTGTTCCTCCGGGAGTACATCAACAACGCCGACGGCCGGCCGGTGTCCACCGGCAAGCTGCTGGGCGGTCCCGCCGGCCCCACCGCGGGCGGCATGGCCACCTGGCAGGACGTGAAGTTGCAGGCGGAGATCTTCCTGGGCCTCAGGCTGCAGGATAGGGACGTCACCAACATCCCCATGATTGCCGCGGACCCGTACGGGAAGTTCATCCCCGGCCCTGCCCGCGGACTGCCGCAGTACGTCACCCAGACCGGACTGGTCGAAGGCAATACGGCCAACCCGGTGCCGGTGCCGGCCAACGTCCGGTACTTCGACACCCCGTTCCTGACCGACATCGCGCACAACGCCGATCCCTCGCCGCAGGACACGGACCGCAACCCTGCCACCCCGCCGGTAGCGCCCACCCCGGACGCGGACAACACGGCGTCGGCGGACTTTGCGAACCAGCCCGCCGGGACCTACGACGACGAGATGCTCAACGCGCACTTCTGCGCCGGTGACGGCCGGGTCAACGAGAACATCGGCCTGACCGCCATCCACCAGGTGTTCCACTCGGAACATGACCGCCTCGTCGCCGACATGCAGAACACCCTGACCAACGACACCTCAGCCACCGGCGTTGCCGCACTGGCCGAGTGGAAGCTGGCCGCCGGTGCGAACGGGTGGAACGGCGAGCGCCTGTTCCAGGCGGCCCGGTTCGTGACGGAAATGGAGTACCAGCACCTGGTCTTCGAAGAATTCGCGCGCAAGGTCCAGCCTGCGGTCCAGCCGTTCCACGTCTACCACACGGACCTCAACGCGGCCGTGAAGGCGGAGTTCGCCCACGCGGTGTACCGGTTCGGGCACTCGATGCTGACCGAGACGATCTCCCGGACCAACTCGGACGGCAGCGACAACTCCATCTCCCTGCTTGACGGCTTCCTGAACCCGCCGGAGTACATCAACGGCGGATCAGCAGGGTCGCTGACCTCGGAAGACGCCGCCGGCAGCATCGTGATGGGCATGAGCGACCAGGTGGGCAACGAACTCGACGAGTTCGTGACCGGCACCCTGCGGAACAACCTGCTCGGGCTTCCGCTGGACCTGGCGACGATCAACATGACACGGGCCCGGTCCGAGGGTGTCCCGCCGCTCAACGAGCTGCGGCGCCAGATCAACAATGCCACGGGTGACGCGCAGCTGGCCCCCTACACCAGCTGGGCTGACTACGGGCAAAACCTCAAGCACCCGGAATCGCTGATCAACTTCGTTGCGGCCTACGGCACCTACCCGACCATCACCACCGAAACCACGCTGGCGGGCAAGCGGGCGGCTGCCAAGGCGATCGTTGATCCGGGGCCGCTCGCAACCCCTCCCACGGCCGACATGACGGACTTCATGAACAGCGCCGGACTGTGGGCGACGCAGGAGACCGGCCTGAACAAAGTTGACCTCTGGGTGGGCGGCCTGGCCGAGAAGACGAACCTCTTCGGCGGGCTCCTCGGTAGCACGTTCAACTACGTGTTTGAGAACCAGCTGACCGACCTGCAAAACGGCGACCGCTTCTACTACCTGCTGCGCACGCCGGGCATGAACCTGCGGGCGCAGCTGGAGAGCAACTCGTTCGCCGAGATGATCATGCGCAACACCAACGCGCACTCGCTCAAGGCGGACGCGTTCGCCACGGCGGACTGCAAGTTCCAGCTGCGCAACCTGGCCGGCACTCCGGAAGGCTATGCGGCGTCCGGAACGACGGTCGCCGACGACGCCACCACCGAGTGCCAGGAGAACCTGCTGCTTCTGCGCAAGCCGGACGGCACCATCCAGTACATGGAGAAGAACACGGTCGATCCCAGCGGCATCAACGGCCAGTCCGTTTACAACGGCACGGCCAACGCTGACCGCGTCACCGGCGGCAACGACAACGACACGTTCCTCGGCAACGAAGGAAACGACGTCATTGAAGGCAACGGCGGCGACGACATCGCACTTGGCGGCGACGGCAACGACAGGATCACCGATCTGTCCGGCGCCGACGTCCTCAAGGGCGGCCCCGGCAACGACTACCTGAACTCCGGCATCGGCGATGACATCAACATGGGCGGTGACGGGCAGGACTTCACCAACGGCGGCGCCAACGACAACGAGACGTTCGCCGGTGAAGGAAACGACTTCGTCCAGTCCGGTGACGGGGCGGACGCCACGTTCGGCGACGGCGGCGACGACTGGATCCAAGGCGGATCCGGCCAGGACCTGCTGATCGGCGACCACGGCGCACCGTTCTTCGATGACCCGGCGCAGACGAAGCCCGGCAACGACATCTTCGTCGGCCAGGTCGGAGAAAACGACTACGACGCCGAAGGCGGCGACGACATCATGACCAGCAACGCCGCCATTGACCGGTACGCCGGTGCCGCCGGCTATGACTGGGCTACGCACCAGTACGACACCGTGGCGGCCGATGACGACATGAAGATCAACAACAACCTCATCGGCGTCCCGCTGCCTGTGGTGGTCAACCGCGACCGCTGGCAGGAAGTGGAAGCCAACTCCGGTTCCAAGTTTGACGACGTCATCCGGGGCGACGACGCAGTGCCCAGCACCGTTGGTGGTGCAGGCTTCAGTGGCTGCGACGTCCTCGACCAGACGGGTATCAACCGGATCGCCGGCCTGGGGGCCATCCTCCCGGCACCGAGCACTCCGCTGGCACCTGTGGCTGCACTCTCCCCGATGGGCGTCTGCCCGCTGACCGGTCCGGTCTGGGGCGATGGCAACATCCTCATCGGCGGCCTTGGCAGCGACAAGCTCGAAGGCCGCGGCGGCAACGACGTCATCGACGGCGACAGGTACCTGAAGATCCGCATCAGCGTGCGGGATGATGCCGGCGCGGAGATCGGCACCACCGACCTCATGGAGCGCCAGTACCAGACGGGCAACCCGTTGTCCCTGGCCGCTGCAGTGGCGGCCGGGGTCGTCAATCCGGGCAACCTGGTGGCCGTCCGCGAAATAGTGACGCCTACTGCGCTGGAAACCGCGGGCAACCGGGACGTCGCCATCTTCTCCGGACCGCGGGCCAACTACACCGTCACGACGACGGGCGGCGACGGCACGCTGGGTTCGGCAGGCTCGACCACTACGGTGGTGGACAATGTGGGCGCTGATGGCACGGACACGATCCGCAACATCGAGTTCCTGCAGTTCTCCGACAACGTCCTGCCCAACGCGCCGGTGATCGGCGCGGCAACGGCAGGCGACGCGCAGGCGACAGTCACCTGGACGGCTCCGACCGTTGGCACTGCCGACTCCTTCTCAGTGAAGGTGCTCGACGTGACGACGAACGCCGCCGGCGTCCAGGTCGGTGCCCTGCGCACCGCCCCGGCCGGTGCTACCAGCCTGGTGGTCACGGGCCTGACGAACGGCTCCCGGTACACCTTCCAGGTGCTGGCCACCAACGCCCTCGGTGACAGCCCGTTCTCGGCAGCCTCCAACACGGTGACCCCGGCCGCAGTGACGGCACCGGGAGCGCCCACCATCGGAACGGCCACGGCCGGGAACGCTTCGGCAACCCTGACCTGGACCGCGCCGGCGTCGAATGGCGGTACCGCCATCACGGGATACACGGTGCGGGCCTTTGCCGGGACCGTCCTGGCACGCACACAGGCGGTCACCGGGAACGTCGGCACCGCCGTCGTCACCGGGCTGACCAACGGAACGGCGTACACGTTCGACGTCGCGGCCGTCAACGCACGGGGAACGGGCGGCTTCTCGGCCCGTACCGCAGCGGTGACACCGGCCACCGTACCGGGAGCGCCGACGATCGGGACGGCCACGGCCGGTAACGCGTCGGCGACAGTGCAGTGGACCGCACCGGCGACCAATGGCGGATCCGCCATCACCGGCTACACGGTGCGGGCCTTTGCCGGGACTGTCCTGGCCCGGACGCAGGCGGTCACCGGGAACGTCGGCACCGCCGTCGTGACGGGTCTGACCAACGGAACGGCGTACACGTTCGACGTCGCGGCCGTCAACGCAAGGGGAACAGGCGCGTTTTCGGCCCGTACCGCAGCGGTGACACCCCGGACAGAATTCGTGGCTCCTACCGTGACGTCCCGGACACCCGCGTCCGGGGAACGTTCCGTGAATCAGACCGCGAATGTGACGGCAACGTTCAGCGAGGCGGTGACGGGAGCGAACGGAACTACATTCCAGTTGCGGCTCGGCACTGCGCTGATTCCCGCCGTCGTGTCCTACAACCCGCTCACCCGGGTGGCGATCCTCAACCCGAGCGTCACGTTGACGTCAGACCGCGTGTACACGGCTTCCCTGTCGGGGATCCGTGACCTTGCGGGCAACACGATGGCGACCAGCACGTGGACGTTCATGACGGGACCGGCGCCCACTATCACCTCCACGACTCCCGCCGCGGGAGCCAGAGGGGCGCTGCGAAACAGCAACGTGACCGCCACGTTCAGTGAAGCCATCACCGGTTTCACGGCGGGCGGCACTGTCAGGATCAATCAGGTCTCCAACGGTGCCTTGATCTCCTCGGCGGTCACGTTCAACCCCACCACCAGGGTGCTGACGATCAACCCTGGAGCCAGCCTGCTCGCGAACACTTGGTACCGGGTCACCATCACCGGTGGCACGGCTGGGGTCCGTGACCTGGCCGGTAACCCGCTGGTCACCCGTACATGGACGTTCACCACGGGAGCAGCACTGTAGCAGCAGTTCGAGAACGCCGGCTGGCGGGCCGCCAAGGTCCGCCAGCCGGCTTCCTCACTTGTTCGAAAGTCACTTTTCGACGCGGTATTCAGTTCTATTGCCCACTTGGAGGGGCCATGACTACACGACGGGAAATCTTCAAACTGGGCGCGGTCGGCGCCTTTGGCCTTGCCGGACTCAAGGGCGGCGAGGACGACATCCCGACCACAAGCGCCACCACAGCCCCGGCGACGCTGCCGGTCACAGCCAGCCTTCTAGCACCCCAAAACATGCCCGTTCCCTACGCGGGCGTCTTCCGCCGCCCGCCCGAACTCGTCCCTTACCAAACGGGGTTCGACGGCGGCGACCCGGCCCGCCCCTTTGCCAAGTACGCCCTCACACAGAAGCTCGGCCAGGCCAAGTTCGTGCCGGGACTGAACACCACGGTAGCGGGCTATAACGGCATTTTTCCCGGTCCCACCATCCGCGCCACCCAAGGCACCCGGATCGAGGTGCGGATCCGTAACGGACTGCCCCCGCTCGGGCTTCTCCAGCCCGGGGCCTTCGACACCGTCACCCATCTGCACGGTTCGGCGTCGCTGCCGCAGTACGACGGGTACGCCAATGACATTACCGTCCCGGGAAACGTCAAGAACTACCGCTACCCCAACTTCCAGACAGCACGGACCTTGTGGTACCACGACCACAAGCACCACATCACCGCCCAGAACGTGTACTCGGGCCTCGCGGGCTTCTATCCGCTCTCCGACAAGTATGAACGCGCGCAGTTGCCCCAGGGCGAATTCGACGTACCGCTGATGATCTCTGATGCCATGTTCAACGCGGACGGCTCGCTCGCTTATAACGACAACGGCCGGAAGGGCCTTTGGGGCGACATCATCATGGTCAACGGCGTGCCGTGGCCCACCATGAAGGTAAAGCCCCGGATTTACCGCTTCCGGGTGCTTATTGCCTCGATTTCACGGTCCTACCGGCCCACGCTGTCCACCGGAGACCCCATTTACGTGGTGGGCACCGACGCCGGCATGGTTCCCAACGTCCAGGCCGTGAAGTCCTGGCGGCAGGGAACGGCTGAGCGATACGAGGTCCTGATTGATTTCCGCAAGTACCGCACGGGCCAATTGATCGAACTGCGGAACCTCAGCAACAAGAACAACATCGACTTCGCCAACACCAACAAAATCATGCGCTTCCAGGTGGTCGCCGACTCCGGTTCGGGAGCCGGTGCCATCGCCAGCATCCCCACCACCCTGGACGACGGCGGTTCCGTCAACGCGGCCCGGGGCGGGATTGCCACCATGAGTCTCACGCCGGCGATGGCCAAGGCGAAGCGCGAGATGAGATTCTTCCGGGCAAACGGACAGTGGACAGTCAACGGCGTCACGTGGGCCGACGTGGAGAAGTCCGGGTTCACCAAGCTGTTCGGCAACCCCCAGCCGTTCGATATCGAGCAATGGACCATCGTCAACGCGTCCGGGGGATGGTTCCATCCGGTGCATATCCACCTCATTGACGCCAAGATCATCGCAAGAAACACCAACGGGGGCCAGCCGTTTGCCTGGGAGAAAGGCCCCAAGGATGTCTTCTACGCCGGCGAGAACGAGTCCATCACCGCCCTCATGCAATTCGACACAGGGACCGGCGGCGGGGGGCGGTACATGATCCACTGCCACAACCTTGTCCATGAGGACCACGACATGATGGTGCAGTTCTCCGTGGGCGACCTTCGTGTCAATGATCCCATCACCTCCGACCCGCCGGTCCTGGACACCACGGCCCCTGGGGCGTTTCCGCCGGTGTACCGGCCCGGCTTCCCGGCGGGGACCTGACGTGCGCCGCGTTGGAGCAACGGGCGCGGCGGCCCTGCTCGTGCTGGCCCTGGGCGGCTGCACGGGCGCGCCGCCCAGCCCGCCGCAACCGTCGGTGCCGCCGCCTCCCACCGCGAGTGCCGCGCCCGTCTCGTTCGAGACGGGGACCGACGTCGGCAACGGCCGCCCGGACGTGAGCCACGACGGGCTCATGGTGCGGCGGCGGGCGGTCATCGCCGTTCACCCCGCCCCAGGAGCCGATTCCGGCGCAACCCGGGCGCGGCTCGAGCAGGCGGGGGCCGCTGCCGGCGTCGTTCTGTCCGACATCGTCCCGGCCGTCCTCGACCCGGCCATCCTGGAACACATTTCTCCGGAGCTCATCCTGGCGCTCCCGCCCGGAAGTACCGACGGCGACGCGGAGAAGCTCGCCGGGGCCGCCTTCGGTCCCGCCGGCAGCTATCCCGGCGTGGAGCATGTCCACGTGGACACCGTCCTGGTCCACGACCTCCGGTTTACCGTGGCCGCGGCCGACCCCGCAGCGGTGGCGACAGCGGTTGCCGAGGAAGGCATCCTCTCGGATGCGCTCGGAAACTACGCCACCGCCCTGGACGGCGGTGCCCTGACGGTCAACTACACGGGGCCGCTGCTCAGCGACGCGTTGGTGGAGGCTGTCCGCAACGGCATGGCCCGCGCCGCCGGTAAAGAGCTTTCCGACGTCGTGCTGGCGCCGCGCTCGACCACCGGCGAGGGCGTGGACCTGTCCCAGGAACCCGAACTGGAGGCGGAACCGGAACCGGAACCGTCGCCGCAGGAAAGCGCCGGGCACGCGCACGATGCCGGGCACTGAGGGATTGCACTGAGGTTTGGGGCACTGACCGCACCCGTGGCCGGCCGGAGCAAGGGGAACGCTCCGGCCGGCCACATCCACGTCCGGTGCCCGCCCTGACGTGACTTTAGGCCCTTGGCCGCCGGCGGACCCGGGCGGAAGCTGGGGCGTACAGCAGAGGTCCACGGGAGCGCGATGAAACACCAGCAGCCGAGCTTGACGTTTTTGGGTGCCACGGACACCGTGACCGGGTCCCGCTACCTGATCGAGGCCGGCGGCAGGCGTGTGCTGGTGGACTGCGGCCTCTTCCAAGGCTACAAGCGCAGCCGGGAGCGCAACCGGTCGCCCTTCCCGGTGCCGCCGCGGTCCGTTGACGCGGTGGTGCTGACGCACGCGCACCTGGACCACACCGGGTACGTCCCGGCCCTGGTCCGGGACGGGTTCGCCGGCCCCGTCTACGCCACAGACGGCACCACCGACCTCTGCAAGCTGATCCTGCCGGACAGCGGCCACCTGCAGGAGGAGGAGGCCCGGTATGCCTCCCACCGCGGATCGTCCGTGCACGATCCCGCCGTGCCGCTCTACACGGCCGCCGACGCCGTGGCCTCGCTCAACCGGTTCAGGGTTTGCGGATTCGATGACCCCCTGGACCTTGGCGGCGGCCTGGAACTGACGTTCGTGCCGGCCGGGCATATTCTCGGCGCCGCGCAGGTCCACGTCCGGCTCGGCTCCCAATCCGTGCACTTCACCGGAGACCTGGGCCGGGCCGATGACCCGTTCATGTACCCGCCCCGGCCGCTGGGCGACACGTCCATCCTGGTGACGGAATCAACCTATGGCAACCGGAAACACTCCACGGAGAACCCGGAGCAACAGCTCGGCGAGATCGTCAACCGCGTCGCGAAACGCGGCGGGGTCCTCATGTTCGCCGCGTTCGCCGTCGGCCGCGCCGAGACGCTCATGCTGTACCTGTCCCGGCTGCTGCGCCGGAACGCGATTCCGCGCATCCCGGTGTACCTGAACAGCCCCATGGCGATCGACGCCTCCGAAATGTACCAGCGCCACCCCGAAGAGCACCGGCTCAAACGGGAGGAGTACGTGGACATGTACAAGCTGGCCAAGCTCACCCGCACCGTGGACGAGTCCAAACTGCTGAATCTGCGCGGCGGCCCCATGATCATCATCTCGGCCAGCGGCATGCTCACCGGCGGACGGATCCTGCACCACGTCGCGGCGTACGGACCCGATCCGAAAAACGCCATCATCCTCAGCGGCTACCAGGCCGGCGGCACGCGCGGCGCCACCCTGGCCGCCGGCGAACGCGAGCTGCGCATCTACGGCGAAGACGTCAAGGTGCGGGCCGAAGTCATCCAGATGGACAGCCTGTCCGCGCACGCCGACGCCGACGGCATCATCGCGTGGATGAAAGCGGCAGCAAAGGAGCCCCGTATGACCTACATCACGCATGGCGACCCCGACGCGTCCGACGCCCTGCGCATCAGGATCAAACGCGAGCTCGGCTGGCGGGCCAGGGTGCCCGAACACCTGGAGACGATCGGGATTGAGGATCCGCGGTGAACCCCGGCGCCGTCACCCGGACCTCGGTCCTGAGGGAAATCCATGATCTTGCCCGGCCGCTGAAAAGCGACCGGGACCTCGACGGGCTGGTACAGCGCGCCGCCGACTGCCGGTTTGTCGCGATCGGCGAAGCTTCCCACGGCACCCACGAGTTCTACACCTGGCGCGACACCCTCAGCCGGCGGCTCATCGCCGAAGAGGGGTACAACTGGATCGGGGTGGAAGGCGACTGGCCCGACTGCTGGCGCATCAACCGGTGGGTCCGCGGCCAGGACGGCAAGGAACAGGGAGTCCACGCGCTGCTGGCAGGCTTCGAACGGTGGCCCACCTGGATGTGGGCCAACGAGGAAGTCGCGGCCTTCCTGGACTGGCTGCGCGGCTGGAATGCCGGCCGCCCCCTGGAAAAGCGCGTGGGCTTCTATGGGCTGGATGTCTATTCGCTCTGGGATTCGCTGCGTGAAATCATTGGCTGGCTGCAGGAGAACGTTCCCGACGCCGTGCCCGCGGCCATGCGCGCCTGGCAGTGCTTCCTTCCGCACCACGAGGACCCGCACCAGTACGCCTGGAGCACACGGCTGGTGCCGCAGTCCTGTGAGGCCGACGTCGTGGCCCTCCTCACCGAGGTCAGGAACCGGGTCTTCAGCCCGGGGCCCCACGACGAGGACGCTTTCGACGCCGTCCAGAACGCCGAGGTCGCCGCCAACGCCGAGCACTACTACCGCATCATGGTCCGTGGCGACCGGCAGTCCTGGAACGTCCGGGACCATCACATGGCCGACACCATCGACCGGGTGAGCCGGCACCTCGGGCCGGCGTCGAAGGGGCTGATCTGGGAACACAACACCCATGTCGGGGATGCCCGGGCCACCGACATGGCGCAGGACGGACTGGTCAACGTCGGGCAGCTCCTGCGGGAACGCCATGCGGGCGAGGGGGTGCTGCTGGTCGGATTCGCGGGGCACCGCGGCTCGGTGATCGCCGCCGACTCGTGGGGCCGGCCGGAACGCATCCTCACCGTGCCGGAGGCGCGCCCGGGCAGCCACGAAGACTTCCTGCACCAGGCCCTCGGGGTGCCCTCCGTGCTGGAGTTCGGTGACGACAGGAGCGGGCCGTGGCTTTCGACCTGGCTCGGGCACCGGGCCATCGGCGTCGTCTACCACCCGGAGCGGGAAGCGGGGAACTACGTGCCGACCCGGATGGGGGAGCGCTACGACGCCCTCATCTGGCTTGAACACACCGCGGCGCTGCGGCCCGTGCACCATGAGGGGCCGCCCCGGGAGCCGGAGCTGGAGACGGAGCCGACAGGCTACTAGCCGCGGGGCTTAAGGCCCTAACCCGGCCCGCAAAGGGAACGGCACACTGAAAGTGCCAGCGGGCCGCCGGCCCTGCCGCCCGGTCATGCGGGGAACAGTCACAGCCGTGGACAGCCACCGGCCCAGGTCACGCGATGGAAAAGAGCAGGTTTCAAAAATGAGCAAAGCAATCGTCGTCGGCATCAACGGGTCTGCAGGCAGCGACGCCGCCCTGACCTGGGCCCTGCAGCGGGCCTCCCGGGACAAGCTCCCGGTCATCGCCCTCCACGCGGTGGACGACCGCTGGATGTCGCCGGACTTCCAGTACCACGAACTGATCCGGCAGTCGGGAATGGACCTCCTGGAGAAAGCCAAAGCGAGCGCCCACGAACAGGCCCCCGACGTCGAGGTCGACATCCAGCTCCGGCACGGCAGCGGCGGATCAGTGCTGCGGGATGTCTCCAAGGAGGCTGCCATCATCGTGGTCGGCGGCCATGAAAAGCACCACCTGGACGGCGGTCCCGTCACCGACCGGGCCCTGCAGGTGGTCTCCGCCTCGGAATGCCCCGTGGCCGTCATCCCGGCCAAAGCCGGCGCCGCGGCCAAAGGCGTGGTGGTCGGGGTGGACGGCTCCGCGGAGTCGCAGCAGGCGGTCGCGGTCGCGGCCGCGGAGGCGGACAGCGGCGGCGACGAGCTCACGGTCGTCCTGGCGTTCAAGACCCCCGCCCGCTGGGTCGAGAAGCAGCTGCCCTCCAGCGGCCTCGCCGAGAGCATGGTCGAAGAAAACCGGATCGTGCTCGCGGAATCAGTGGCCGGACTCGGCGACAAATACCCTGACCTGGTGGTCCATCAGCGGCTCGAGACAGACACCCAGCCGGCGAAGGCCCTGGTGGATGCCGCCGCTGACGCCCGGCTGCTTGTGATCGGCAGCCACGGGCGCGGCGGGTTCTCCCGGACGGTGCTCGGCTCCACGGCGCACGCCGTGCTGCTGAACGTGCCGTGCCCCACCCTCGTCACACGCGTCCACAAGGTCAAGCACGGGGACTGACGCCCCGCCAGGATTCAGTTGCCCGGCGCCGCCCCGAGTTGCCCGGCGCCGCCCGGCACTGCCCGGACCAGACAGGCAGGCCCCCTCCGCGGAGGGGGCTTTCCGCCGTCGCCGGCGGATGGGAGGATGTTGCCGTGGACCCCATCAACGTGGATTCCTTCTTCAACTTTGTCACCCACTCCTGGTGGCTCGTCTTCCCCATGAGCGGACTGATCGGCGGGTGGGCCCGGTCCTGGTCCAAAGCCACTGAACGTCGGCACCGGCGCCGCGTCGAGCTCTACACGCTCAAGAACCAGGCGGCCCAGGCGGAACAGGCCAGCCACGCTCAGGTCACCGCCCTGCTGAAGGCACACGACGCCGTCAACCGGCGCTGGCTGGACTACGAACTCGACGTGGGGAAACTGATCGACTATCCGGTCATGAGCGATGTCCGGGAGCCCCTCACCGTGGCGTTCCTGCGGGCGAAGCGGGAGGCCGACGGCCTGCGCCCTGCAACGCCCGGGGACATCAGGACCGCGGCCGGGCTGGCGGAGTACCGGGCGGCGGTCACCGGTTTCGAGGTCGCCTTCGACGTCGCCGAACGCGAAGCCAAGCGGATCAGGGACAGCAAGTTCACCGGGCCGGAACGGCAGCGGCTCGAAACCGCCCGGAAGCTCCTGCGGATCGCCTCGGACGCCGCGGCCACGCCCGCCGAACGGCAGACGGCCTACCGGCGCGCCCGACGTGAACTCGACGGGATCATCGTGCTGCCCGAAGCCACGCTGGCGGCGCTGGAGGACAAGATCGCCTCCATGCTCGACGCCGGCCCGGCACCTGACGTCCGCCGGGCCGGCTGAGCGGGGAACGGCTCAGATCCACTTCGGGGCGGCCGGGACCGATCCGCCGCCGGAGGCGCCTGCTGCGCTAGCGCCGGTGGCGGTCACCTCGTTGCTGCCGCGGCCCGCGGCCCAGGCAACCACTGCGGGAAGCGGGCCTGAGACCACGGTCGGGGACTGCGCGCCGGTGTCCCCGAACGCTAGGTCCGTGCCTGCCACCGTGACGAGCAGCCCGCTGTCGGAACCGCGGGCGTGCCAGGCGCCGGTGATGTCCGCCAGGAGGCGCTCCAGGACCGGGGCCGGGATGTCGGCGAAGGTGGCGCCGTTGTCGAGGTCCACCGCGTGCATCCAGACTTCCCGGGTCCGCATCCAGACGGTTTCGCTGGCCGGGACCAGGCGGCCCTGGGCGGTCTTGACCGTGTGGTGCCAGGCATCGGCCGGCAGGTCCCGCCATTCGACGTTCAGATGGACCGCGGAGTGGTCGAACAGGTTCCGCAGCGCGATCGGGCTCAGGGTCGCGCCGAAGTCGATCTCGTGGTCCCGGGCGGCCGCGGAGGCGTACATCGGGGTCTCCACGCCCGTGGCCGCCCACTCGATGAGCCGGGCGATGGCGCGGGCGTTGTAGCCGATGTGCGCCGCGACGTGACGGCGGGTCCAGCCCGGCAGCAGGGACCCGCCGTCGAGGTCCGCGTCACTGAGCTCGTTGAGCTTTCGGGCGAAGAACGCGGTGCCCCGGCGCGCCTGCAGCAGGCCCGCGAGCAGTTCCGGGTCCGTCGTCTGGTCGTGGCGGGCAACCATCAGGCCTCCTTGACCACGCGGTTCTTCAGCTGGCCCAGCCCCTCGATGGTCGTGACCAGGACCTGGCCCTCCTGCAGGTACCGCTTGGGATCCTGGGCGTGGCCGACGCCGCCCGCGGTGCCGGTGGCAATCACGTCGCCCGGGTTCAGGGTGATGATGGTGGAAATGTAGGACACCAGGTACTCGGGGGTGAAGACGAGGTCGCCGGTGGGGGTTTGCTGCTGGATCTCACCGTCCACCTCGGAGGTCATGAGCGGGCCGGCGGTGAATTCGTCCTTGGTGACCAGCGCCGGGCCGAACGGGGTGGACTTCTCCCAGGTCTTGCCCTGCAGCCACTGGATGGTGCGGAACTGGTAGTCGCGCATGCTGACATCGTTCAGGACGGCGTAGCCGGCGATGTGCCCGGCGGCGTCCGCTTCGCTGATCCGGCGGCCCTTCTTGCCGATCACGACGGCGAGCTCGGCCTCCCAGTCGACGGCGTCGGATTCCTGCGGGAGGGCCAGGTCGTCGTTGGGGCCGATCAGGGATTCCTGGTACTTGGCGAACAGGGTGGGGAACTCGGGGACCTCGCGGCCCATTTCCTTGATGTGGTTGCGGTAGTTGTGGCCCACGCAGATGATCTTGCCCGGGGCGGGCACGACGGCGGCAAGGTCGGCGCCCTCAAGCGGATGGGTGGCGCCGCTGGCCGCCTTCGCGGTGGCTTCCCAAGTGGGGTCCTGCAGCAGGGCGCCCACGTCGGAGAAGCCCGGAATTTCGGTGAGGGTGTCGCCGTCCTGGCGGACCGCCGTCGTGCTCGTGCCGTTGCCGTCGGAAAGGCGGAGAGTGAGGAGTCTCATTACTTGGTGCGTCCTTCGATGTAGGTGCGGTTGAAGTTCAGGCGCTCGAAAATGGGAGCGTCGCTGAAGCGGAAGAGATCGAATTCCGTCTCTGCCTGGAGCGACCAGGCCGCCCAGGACGGGACGACGAAGAGGTCGCCCTTGGCCAGGGCCTTCGTTTCGCCGTCGAGGACCACGGAGCCGCTGCCCTCGAAAACCTGCCACACACTCGAACCAACTTCGCGGACAGCCTCGGTGGAAGCGCCGGCGCGGAGCCGGTGGAATTCGGCCCGGATGGTGGGCATGACGTCCCCGCCGGTGGTGGGGTTGGTGTAGCGGACGGCGGCGTGGCCCTGGGACACGGTGGCCGGGTGGCCCTCGTCCTCAAGGAGCAGCTGCTCGCGCAGGGCGCGGTCCGTGTATTCCCAGCGGTACGCGGCGATGGGGGAGCTGGTGGTGTTGTCCAGGCCGGAGAGCGGGCGCAGGCCGGGGTGCGCCCAGAGCCGCTCGGAGCGGGAGATGTCCGGGGTGGCCTCGTCGGTGACGCGTTCGGTGCCGAACTCGAAGAACCCGGCGTCGGCGTAGTGCACGAACGGAATGTCCAGGCCGTCGATCCAGGCCATCGGCTCGTCGGTGTCGTTGTGGTGGCCGTGGAAGTTCCATCCCGGGGTCAGCAGGAAGTCGCCGCGGGACATCCGCACCGGGTCGCCGTTGACGACCGTCCAGACGCCTTCGCCCTCGACGACGAAGCGGAACGCGTTCTGCGAGTGGCGGTGCTCGGGGGCCGTCTCGCGGGCACCAAGGTACTGGATCGCGGCCCACAGCGTGGGGGTGGCGTACGGCGTGTTCCCGAGCCCGGGGTTCGCGAGGGCGATGGCGCGGCGTTCCCCGCCGCGGCCCACCGGCACGAGGTCGCCGGCACGGGCCGCCAGCGGGTAGAGATCGTCCCAGCGCCACACGTGCGGGACGGCCTTCGGCGACGGGACCATCGGCATGAGGTCCGCGATCTCCGTCCACAGCGGGATCAGGTTCCCGGCGTCGAAGTCCCGGTACAGCTCCTCGAGCTGTGCGGCTTCCTCGGGCGTGGGTTCGGGCGCGATGTGCTGGGCCGCAACCGACTCGTGCGTGGTGTTATCGGCACTGATGGACACGGGGACCTCCTCGGTAGAAACGGAACTGTGCGTTGGCGTAGTCCGACTCTACGGAGGGGCCCGTGTGACCTCCAGCATATTCTGTCTGCCAGAATTAGCTCAGTCCGGCTCGGCAGGGTTCGCGGCGATGTCGATCTCCAGTTGGCGGCGGGTTTCGCGCAGGGCCGCCACCAGCCCGGCGTCGAACACCGCCCTGAACCGGATGGACGGCGCGGCGACGCTGAGCGCCCCCACCACCTGCCCTTGCCGGTTGTGGAGGGCCATGCCGAGGGCGCTGACGCCCTCTTCGGTTCCTTCAAAATTGGCGGCGAAGCCGTTCGCGCGGATGGACTCCAGCTCGCGGAGGAACGCCGGATACTCGCTGTCCGGGATGGTGTCGCCGCCGATCTCCGCGTTGCTGCTGCGGAACAGCTGCTCAAGGAGGGGCAGATCCAGCTCCGCCAGCATCGCCTTCCCCCCGGAGGTCCTGCTGGCCGGCATCACCGTGCCCTGGCGGTCGCCGACCCGCAGCACGTTGGTCCCCTCCACCGTGGCCAGGAACCGGACCTTCGTCCCGACCCGGATCATGAGGTTGACGGTCTCGTTGATCCGGGCCGAGAGCAGTTCCATGTGCGGCTGGGCGAGCGTGCGCAGCAGCTTGGTCCAGCTCAGGCCGGCCGGTCCCACGCCCATGGCCGGGCCCGGGACGTAGCGGCGGGTTTCGTCCTGCACGGCGAACCCCCGGTACACCAGCATGGCCAGGAGGCGGTGGGCGGTCGAGGGCGCCACGCCCAGTTCCGCCGCGGCGTCCTTGAGCCGCAGCGTGCCGGTGTCGCGCAGCAACTGCAGCAGCACCAGGGCGTTGTCCACCGCCTCGATGGAATAGGTGGGCCGCTTCTGCGCGGGCTTGCGGGCGGACACGGCTGCCGGTTTGTTCTGCACATCAGAATTATATTGGTGTTCTCCGGGCATCGCCATGACAGTAGTGGGATGAATCACACACCTTCCGCTGCAGCGCCGGAGCGGTCCGCGCCGGGCGTTCCCGGCCCCGCCACCGCTGACGGTCCTGCCTCACGGTTCTCCAAAGGCTCGGCACTGGCCGTCCTTGTCTGCTGGCTTCTGGTGGTCTTCGACGGCTACGACCTCATCGTCTACGGCACCGTCCAGTCGTCGCTGATCTCCGAAACCGGCTGGGGCCTGAACAAGGCCACCGCCGGAACGATCGGTTCCATGGCTTTCGTGGGGATGATGATCGGGGCGATCTTCGCCGGGCGCATGGCCGATTCCTGGGGCCGCCGCCGCACCATCCTGGGCTGCGCCATTGCCTTTTCGATTTTCACCATCCTCTGCGCCTTTGCCCCCAGCGCGCCCGTCTTCGGGGCCCTGCGGCTTCTGGCCGGCATCGGGCTCGGCGGCCTCGTGCCGTCGGCGAACGCGCTTGTGGCCGAACTCGTCACCGCGAAGTGGCGGTCCACGATCGCCACGTTGATGATGTCCGGCGTCCCGATTGGCGGATCCATCGCCGCGCTGGTCGGCATCCAGCTGATCCCCGCGTTCGGCTGGGAGTCCATGTTCCTGGTCGCGTCGGTTGCCCTGCTCGTCGTGGTGCCGCTCGGCGTGAAATACCTTCCGGAGACGCTGGCGCCGGCCGGCGCAGCGGACAGGACCGTCCGGACACCGGCCGGAAACGGGCAACCGGCCAGCGAGCCTGCCGGTTTCTCCTCCCTGCTCCGGGCCCCGTACCTGGGGGTGAGTGTGTTGTTCGCCCTGGCGACGATTGCGACGCTCTTCGCCTGGTACGGCCTGGGCACCTGGCTGCCGAACCTCATGCAGCTGGCCGGCTACAACCTGGGATCCGCCCTGACGTTCGCCCTGGCCCTCAACCTGGGCGCGGTGGCCGGCTCGGTCATCACGGCCTGGGCGGGCACCCGCTTCGGTCCCATCCCCACCGGGATCGCTGCGGCCGCCGTCGCCGCCGGTGCCCTCGTGGTCCTGGTGACCGGACCGCCCGTGGGCGTCGTCTACTTCATGCTGGTCCTCGCCGGCGTGGGCACCCACGGCACGCAGTGCCTCATTATCGCTGCGGTCGCGAGCCACTATCCCGGGCACCTGCGCGGCACCGCGCTGGGCTGGGCGCTGGGGACGGGCCGCATCGGCGCCGTCGCCGCACCCCAGGTCGGCGGGCTCCTGCTCGCCTCCGGGCTGGGCGTCACTTCGAATTTCCTCGCCTTCGCCGGTGCAGCGGTCATCGCCGCGGTCCTGCTGGCCGCCGTCGGGCTCAACCTCAAATCAAAAATCTCACCCTCATCTACAGGAGCAAGCAATGTCTGAGTACGCCCCGTCCACCAACGATGTCCGGTCCACCGATGTCCTCGTCGTCGGGGGCGGCATGGCCGGGCTGGCCGGGGCGCTTGCCCTGCGCGAGAACGGCGCCAACGTCACCCTCGTGGAGCGGGCACCCGAATTCGGCGAGGTCGGCGCGGGCCTGCAGATGGCCCCCAATGCCTCCCGCGTCCTGAAGCGCTGGGGCCTGCTGGAAAAGGCGCTGGAGATCGGCGTCCAGCCCGGGCACCTGGTCTTCCGCGACGCCGTCACCGGCGAGGAGCTCACCCGCCAGAGCCTTGGCGGGGAATTCGAGGAACGCTACGGTGCGCCCTACGTCGTGATCCACCGCAGCGACCTGCACCGGGTCCTGCTCGAAGGCTGCGAAGCTGCCGGGGTCACGCTCGTCAACGACGTCATGGTCGAGACCGTGGAAACCGTCAACGGCCGCGGCGTGGTCCACACCGCAGCCGGCGTGGACTATGAGGCCGACGTCGTGGTCGGTGCCGACGGCCTGAAGTCCACCCTGCGGCCGCTGGTGTCCGACGACGAGCCCGTCTCGTCCGCGTACGTGGCCTACCGGGGCACCGTGCCGATCACCGAAAACACGCCCAAGGCCGACCTCGAGGACGTGATCGTCTACCTCGGACCCGACTGCCACCTGGTCCAGTACCCGCTGCGCAAGGGCGAGCTGCTGAACACCGTGGCCGTGTTCAAGTCCGCCTCGTTCGAGCGCGGCGAAGAGCAGTACGGCGGCGTCGACGAACTGGAGGCCGCGTACAAGGACTGCGTCCCCGCCGTCCGGGAGGCCCTGAAGAACCTGGCCACCGGCATCCGCTGGCCCATGTACGACCGCAACCCGATCGAAAACTGGGTCGCCGGCCGGATGGTCCTCATGGGCGACGCCGCCCACCCGATGCTCCAGTACCTCGCCCAGGGCGCCTGCCAGGCGCTCGAGGACGCCGCCGTGCTGCAGGACGTGACCAACGGCACCGTCTTCACCGCGGACGGCGTAAACCCGGAAGCCTGGGACGGTGCGCTCCGGGAGTTCAACACCATCCGGGCCGGCCGCACCGCCCGGGTCCAGCGCACGGCCCGCATCTGGGGCGAGTCCTGGCACGTGTCCGGACTGGCCCGGACACTGCGCAACCTGCTGTTCAAGAGCCGGAAGGACAACGACTTCCAGTACAACGACTGGCTGTACGGCCAGGACGGCGACGGCGTGCCGGCCGCACACAGCGAGGCGGCCCGGCTGGTGCTTCCCGCCTAGCCTCTGTGACCGGACCGCGCGGCCCTGAAATTGCCGGCCATCTGCCAGGTGGCCGGCAATTTAGGGTCTTCCGGCACGTTTTGCCCTGCCGTCTTTCCCACGTACCATCGATAAGGTTTCAAGCTGCTTTAGCGGCCACTGGACGTTCATCGGATGGGTATCCGATGATGTTAGTGGCCATGCGGCACCGGGGAAGTGGAACTGCTGACCGTGGACACTCTAGATTGGGCAACAGGTGGAAATCACCGCAATGGTTGCGCTAGTGATATTGCTGGCGCTGTTCTTCGACTTCACCAACGGATTTCATGACACGGCGAACGCCATGGCTACCCCCATCGCGACCGGTGCCATTAAACCGAAGACAGCAGTCGCCCTCGCGGCGGTGCTTAACCTTGTGGGCGCGTTCCTCTCCACGGAAGTGGCCAAAACCGTTTCCGGCGGCATCATCAAGGAAGGCTCGGACGGGGTCCAGATCACCCCGGACATCATTTTCGCCGGTCTCATGGGTGCCATTCTCTGGAACATGATCACCTGGCTGAAGGGGCTGCCGTCCAGCTCCTCCCACGCCCTGTTCGGCGGCCTGATCGGCGCCGCGATCGTCGGTATCGGGATCCACTCCATCAACTTCGAGTCGATCCTCCAGAAGGTCATCCTTCCCGCCGTTTTCGCCCCCATCATCGCCGGCGGCGCCGCCTACATCTGCACGCGGCTGGCGTACGCGCTGACGTCCCGCCATGACCCGGAAACAGGAGACAAGCTGACGCAGAAGCGCGGCGGCTTCCGCAACGGCCAGGTCTTCAGTTCCAGCCTCGTCGCGCTCGCCCACGGCACCAACGACGCCCAGAAGACCATGGGCATCATCACCCTGGTCCTGATCTCCGCCGGACTGCAGGCGGCCGGCTCCGGCCCGCAGTGGTGGGTCATCACCACCTGCGCCTTCGCCATCGCGATCGGCACCTACGCCGGCGGGTGGCGGATCATCCGCACCATGGGCGCGGGCCTCACCGAAGTGAAGCCCGCCCAGGGCTTCTCCGCGGAGACCAGCACAGCCACCGCCATCCTGGCCTCGTCCCACCTCGGCTTCGCCCTCTCCACCACCCAGGTTGCCTCCGGCTCCGTGATCGGCTCCGGGATGGGGCGCCGCGGCACCACCGTGAAGTGGGGACTGGCCGGACGGATTGCTGTCGGCTGGCTCTTCACGCTCCCCGCAGCCGGCATCGTGGGCGCCCTCACCGCCTTGCTCGTGCAGACCGGCGTCATCGGCGTGGTCATCGCGGCAGTGGCCGGCACAGCCGCCGTCGTGTACATGTTTGTGCACTCCCGGAAGTCCCACGTGGGCCACCACAACGCCGTCCAGATCGAAGAAGTCGGCCAGGCCGTGCAGTTCCGCAAGAAGAAGAAGTCCGCCGCCAAGGCGATGAACAACGGGGGAACCAAGCGATGAAATGGTTTGAACTGTTCAGCGTGGCCGGTGCCACCCTGGTGTCAGCCGTGACAATCGTGGTCCTCTACGCTCTCGGCGTCCGCCTCACAGCAATCGCCGGCGACGTGCGGAACACGCCGCCGTCCTGGACCCGGCCGCTTTCATACGTGTGCTTCGGCCTGTGCGGACTCGCCGTACTCTTCGGGCTCTACCTGATCATTCCGTACTTCCACAAGTAGGGCCGCACGGTCCTTCATGGCTCCGTCGCCGCACTGCCTGACTGTCGGGCGCCCGGGGATGGGAACCGGGCGCGGCATTGGCTAGGCTGGGGGCCATGGCGAGCTTCCAGTACTTCGTGGCCTCCTCGATCGACGGCTTCATCGCCACGGACGATGACAACCTGGCCTGGCTGCTTCAGTTTGACGGCTTCGACGGCGGCCAGGACAGCTACGACGCGTTCCTTGCCGGGGTTGGCTGCATCGTCATGGGCGGCGAGACGTACGCCTGGCTCCTGGCGCACGAGCCGGGGAAGTGGCCGTACCCCGGCACGCCCTGCTGGGTTTTCACCCACCACGAACAGTCCGCGCCGAAAGGCGCCAATGTGACCTTTGTGCGCGGCTCGGTCCGGGAATTCGCCGACGACCTCAAGGACGAAGCCGGCGGCCGGAACATCTGGGTGGTCGGCGGCGGCGTGCTGGCCGCGCAGTTCGCGGACGCCGGGCTGCTGGACGAACTGTTTCTCTCCGTCATTCCCGTGGTGCTGGGCGGCGGCAAGCAGCTGCTGCCCATGACCGGCCCGACGCCGCCGCTGGAGCTGACCGCGTCCCGCACCCTGGGCCGGGGCATCGTGGAGCTGCGCTACCGTTTCCCGGGCAAGAGCTAGCCGGCGATATCGCGGATCAGGTTCGTGATCCGGGCGGTGGACAGCCGCCGGCCCTGTTCATCGGTCATGACGATCTCATGCGTCGTCAGCGTCCGGCCGAGGTGGATCGCCTTGCAGGTGCCGGTGACGGTGCCTGCGGCGACGGAGCGGTGATGCGTGGCCCCGACCTCGATCCCGAGCGCCTGCCGGCGCGGGCCCGCGTGCAGTCCGGCGGCGAAGGAGCCCAGGGTCTCGGCCAGGACCACGTGCGCGCCGCCGTGCAGGATGCCGGCCACCTGGGTGTTCCCCTCCACGGGCATGGTGGCCACGGTCCGCTCCGGACTCATTTCCAGGAAGCGGATTCCCATCTTCACCACGAGGGCGCCGACGCCGTACTGGCCCAGCCACTCGTGCATGTGCTCGGGAACCCCGGCCGCCGCAAGCTCCGCCGCGAAGGGTGCGGGCGTGAAATTGTCCATCATGGGAACTAGGCTGGCACCTGTGAGTGAAACTACCAAACCGGCCCCTTCTCCTGCCAGCACCCTGACCGCAGACGCCGCAGACGCCGCGGACGCCGTCGCCGACGCCGTGACCGGACCGGCCGCCGCCAAGGCCGGTGCCCCGGCCAGTAAGCCGCGCCGTGCCGCCGCGGAGGTCTCCGCGACAGACGCGCCGGTGGTGCCCCTCACGGACCAGCCCCGGCTCCTTGTCCTGGATGGACACTCGATGGCCTTCCGCGCGTTCTACGCGCTGCCGGCCGAGAACTTCGCCACTTCCACCGGCCAGCACACCAACGCCGTCCATGGTTTCACGTCCATGCTGATCAACCTCATCAAGGAACAGAAGCCCACGCACGTCGCTGTGGCGTTCGACGTCTCCGATGACACTACGTTCCGCAAGGCCGAGTACGACGGCTACAAGGGCGGCCGCAATGAGACGCCCAGGGAGTTCAGCGGCCAGATCGACCTCATCGAAAAGGTCATGACCGCCTGGGGCATCAGAACCATCAAGATGCCCGGCTACGAGGCCGACGACATCCTCGCCACGCTCGCCGCCCAGGGCGACGAAGCCGGCTACGAGGTCCTGCTCGTCTCGGGGGACCGCGACACCTTCCAGCTCATCACCGACAACGTTTTCGTGCTGTACCCGAAACAGGGCGTCAGCAACATCCCCCGGATGGACGCCGAGGCGATCGAAACCAAGTACTTCGTGTCCCCGCCGCGCTATTCGGACCTCGCCGCACTCGTCGGGGAGACCGCGGACAACCTGCCCGGCGTGCCCGGCGTCGGGCCCAAGACTGCCGCGAAGTGGATCAACCAGTACGGCGGCCTCGAGGGGATCCTGGAAAACCTCGAATCGATCGGCGGGAAGGTGGGCGATGCCCTCCGCGAGCACATCGAGTCCGTCAAGCGGAACCGCCGGCTCAACCGCCTCCTGACCGACCTCGAGCTTCCCGTGTCCCTGGCGGACCTCGAGGAGCCCCGCCCGGACCATGACGCCATCGAGGAAATCTTCGACCGGCTGGAATTCAAGACCCTCCGCACCCGGCTCTTCGCGCTCTACGGCAACGAACCGGCCGACGCCGGATCGGACAGCATCGAGATTCCCGAGTTCTCGACGCTCGGCTCCGCGGACGAGCTGCAGGCCTTCTTCGACGCCGGCAAGGGCCTCCGGTCCGCCGTCGCCGTCGACTTCGTGCCCGGACGGATTGTCGACGACGCGTCGGCGCTGGCCGTGGTCCGCAAAGACGCCGCCGCCTACATCGAGCTCACCGGCCTAGACGCCGCGGCGGACGCCGTGCTGGCCGGCTGGCTCCGGGACTCCGGCGCCGCGAAAGTCTTGCACGGTTTCAAACCGGCGCTGAAGGCCTTCAAAGCCCGCGGCCTCGATCTCGACGGCGTGGTGGACGACACCGCGATCTCCGGGTACCTGATCCAGCCGGACCGCCGCAGCTATGAACTCGCCGAGCTCGCCCAGCACCACCTCAAGCTCACCGTGTCCGCCGAGGCGGCCAAGACCGGTCAGCTGGAGCTCGCCTTCGGCGGCGAGGACGACGGTGCCGCCGCCGGCGCGCTGGTCCAGCAGGCCGCCGTCGTGCACGTCCTCAGCCACCACTTCGAAACGGAACTGAAGACCCGCAAAGCCCAGGAGCTCCTGACGAGCCTTGAGCTGCCGGTCAGCCGGGTCCTGGCGCAGATGGAACTCACCGGCATTGCGGTCTCGATGGAGCGCATGGACGAGCAGTTGGCCGACCTCGCCAAGGTGATCGACAACGCCCAGGAGCAGGCCTTCGCGGCGATCGGGCACGAGGTCAACCTCGGCTCGCCCAAGCAGCTGCAGACGGTGCTCTTCGACGAACTCGGGCTGCCCAAGACGAAGAAGATCAAGTCCGGCTACACCACCGACGCCGCGTCGCTGAAATCGCTGCTGGAGAAGACCGGCCACGAGTTCCTCGTCCAGCTGATGGCCCACCGCGAGTCTTCGAAGCTGCGCCAGATGGTCGAAAGCCTCAAGAAATCCGTGGCGGACGACGGCCGGATCCACACCACCTACGCGCAGAACGTGGCCGCCACCGGCCGCATCTCCTCGAACAACCCGAACCTGCAGAACATCCCGGTCCGGAGCGAGGAAGGCCGGCGGGTCCGCAGCATCTTCGTGGTGAGCGACGGCTACGACTGCCTGCTGTCCGCGGACTACTCGCAGATCGAAATGCGGATCATGGCGCACCTGTCCGGGGACGCCGGACTGATCCAGGCGTACAAGGACGGCGAAGACCTGCACCGCTACGTCGGCTCGCACATCTTCCACGTGCCGCCGGCCGAGGTCACCAGCGCCATGCGCTCCAAGGTCAAGGCCATGTCTTACGGCCTGGCCTACGGGTTGACCTCCTTCGGGCTCTCCAAGCAGCTGGAGATCTCCGTGGACGAGGCCCGGACGCTGATGAAGGAATACTTCGAACGCTTCGGTGCCGTCCGGGACTACCTCCGCGGGGTGGTCGACCAGGCCCGGATCGACGGCTACACGGCCACCATCGAGGGCCGCCGCCGCTACCTGCCGGACCTCACCAGCACGGACCGGCAACTGCGCGAAATCGCCGAGCGGGTCGCGTTGAACTCGCCCATCCAGGGTTCGGCGGCGGACATCATCAAGCGCGCCATGCTTGGCGTCTCCGGCGCCCTCGCGGAACAGGGGCTGAAATCCCGGATGCTGCTGCAGGTCCATGACGAACTGGTCCTGGAAGTCGCCGAGGGCGAGCGGGAGGCCGTGGAGAAGCTGGTCACCGTGCAGATGGGCTCGGCCGCGGACCTGAGCGTTCCGCTCGACGTCCAGATCGGCATCGGCTCCAGCTGGCACGAGGCCGGCCACTAGTCCGCCGGCGGGGCCGCCGCGGGACGCGTCCGCGCGCCTGTGGCGGCCGTGCGCTCCTTTGGTTAGGCTCGTGACTGTGTCAAATCCAAGAGGGGACTATGAAATCCGCCGGTTTGAGCCGGCGGCCAAGGACAGCCCGGAGTACCCGGAGTCCGTTGCATGGATGCAGGCGGTAGCTTTCGGCTTCCACGATGCCCGCCGCAGCGACGAGCGGGTGGACAAAGGCATCGAAATGCAGCGCGCGGACCGGCGTGTCATGACCGGGGCCTACCAGACCGGCGCCGTCGCCGACCATGCGCTGGGCGCCGAGGTGCCGGTGGCGACGTTCGGCACCATGGACAAAACGCTCAACATCGGCTTCGGCCGGCTGCTGGAGACCCGGCTCGTGACCGCCGTGACCGTGCGGACCTCGCACCGTCGGCGCGGCCTGCTGCGCCGGATGATGGTCGATGAGTTGACCCTGGCCCGCCGCCAGGGCCGGGCGATGGCGGCCCTCACCGCCTCGGAAGCATCAATCTACGGCCGCTTCGGGTACGGTGTGGCAACCTCCGAGCAGTCCATCAAAGTCGACACCAGCGCCCGGTTCGCGCTGCACCACACCGCTGTGGGAAGCGTCGAGGTCGCCGACCCCCAGGTGCTCCTGGAGTTGGCACCGCAGGTCTTCGACCGGCTGCACCGCATGACGCCGGGGTCCATCGACCGGCACGAGTTCTACCGGCAGTTCGCCTCGGGGTCCATCAGCCGGGACGGTGGCGAGGACCCCAAAATCAAGGTGGCGCTGCACTATGGCCCCGACGGCGAGGTGGACGGCTACGTGTCCTACAAGTTCGGCGGCTGGTCCAGCACGCCCTACACGATGGAGATCGTCGACCTCGTGGCCGCCACCCGGGCGGCGTACCTGGAGCTCTGGCAGTACCTCGGTGCCATCGACCTCGTCGAGCGCGTCACCTGGGAGGAAGCGCCGGTGGATGATCCTTTGCCGTGGGCGCTGGCCGACGCGCGCTGCGTCGAGGCGTCCGACGCAAGGGACATGCTCTGGCTGCGGGTGCTGGACGTCAAGGCGGTCCTCGAGGCCCGCCACTATCCGGCTGACGGGCGGCTGGTGCTGGAGGCGACCGACCCGCTGGGCCTGACCGGCGGCACGTTTGCCCTGGACGTGACCGGGGGCGCCGCCGTCGTCACCGAAACCGGCGGTGCGGGGGACGCCGGCGCCGGGGCCGACCTCCGGCTCGACGTCTCAGCACTGTCCTCCATCTATCTCGGCGGCGTGCACCCGGTCACATTGGCCGGCTCCGGGCGCATCCAGGAGCGGACGCCGGGGGCGGCGTTCCTCGCCGCCCGGATGTTCGCCGTCGAACGCCCCGCGCACTGCCTCACACACTTCTAGGAGGACGGTCCGCGCGCCGGCGTCGCCGCCCGCGCGCTTTGACCCGCGTTGACGTAAACGACTAGACTAAACGGGCGTGTACTACGTGTGCGCATCTACAATCCACAAAATCAGGATGACCCGGCGGATCAGTTGCTGAGAAGCCGTGTTCTTCGCCTGCATTCCATAATGCGGGCGAAGCGGTTTGCCTGACCGACTAACTATCCACAACGGAGCCCCTACTACATGACCATCACCTCCACCGAGAAGCCCGGTACCCCCGTAGTCGCGATTAACGACATCGGTACCGCTGAGGACTTCCTCGCAGCTGTCGACGCCACCATCAAGTACTTCAACGACGGAGACCTCGTCGAAGGTACCGTCGTCAAGGTCGACCGCGACGAAGTTCTGCTCGACATCGGTTACAAGACCGAAGGTGTCATTCCCTCCCGCGAGCTTTCCATCAAGCACGACGTTGACCCCGGAGACGTCGTCTCCGTTGGCGATCAGGTCGAAGCCCTGGTGCTCACCAAGGAAGACAAAGAAGGCCGCCTGATCCTCTCCAAGAAGCGTGCTCAGTACGAGCGTGCCTGGGGCGACATCGAGAAGGTCAAGGAAGAAGACGGTGTTGTCACCGGTACCGTCATCGAGGTTGTCAAGGGTGGTCTTATCCTCGACATCGGTCTGCGCGGCTTCCTGCCCGCATCCCTCGTCGAGATGCGCCGTGTGCGCGACCTCGCTCCGTACATCGGTCAGCAGATCGAAGCCAAGATCATCGAGCTGGACAAGAACCGCAACAACGTTGTGCTGTCCCGCCGTGCATGGCTCGAGCAGACCCAGTCCGAGGTCCGCTCCACGTTCCTCAACAAGCTGGAAAAGGGCCAGGTCCGTCCCGGCGTCGTTTCCTCCATCGTCAACTTCGGTGCCTTCGTGGACCTGGGCGGCGTAGACGGCCTGGTTCACGTTTCCGAGCTGTCCTGGAAGCACATCGACCACCCGTCCGAGGTTGTCGAAGTTGGCCAGGAAGTCACCGTCGAGGTTCTCGAGGTCGACCTGGACCGCGAGCGCGTCTCCCTGTCCCTCAAGGCTACGCAGGAAGACCCGTGGCAGACCTTCGCCCGCACCCACGCCCTCGGCCAGGTTGTTCCGGGTAAGGTCACCAAGCTCGTTCCGTTCGGTGCGTTCGTCCGCGTCGAAGACGGCATCGAAGGCCTGGTCCACATCTCCGAGCTCGCCGTGCGCCACGTTGAGCTGGCCGAGCAGGTTGTCTCCGTCGGCGACGAACTGTTCGTCAAGGTCATCGACATCGACCTCGAGCGCCGCCGCATCTCCCTGTCCCTCAAGCAGGCCAACGAGGGCGTCGACGCCGACAGCACCGAATTCGACCCGGCACTCTACGGCATGGCCGCCGAGTACGACGAAGAGGGCAACTACAAGTACCCGGAGGGCTTCGACCCGGAGTCCAACGAGTGGCTTGAAGGCTACGAGAACCAGCGCGCCGCCTGGGAGCAGCAGTACGCTGACGCCCAGACCCGCTGGGAAGCACACAAGAAGCAGGTTGCCCAGCACGCTGCCGACGACGCTGCAGCTGCAACGTCCGGCGAGAGCGACTCCGGCGCCACCAGCTACTCCTCCGAGCCGGCCACGACCGAAGCCGGTGCAGGCACGCTTGCATCCGACGAGGCCCTCGCCGCTCTGCGCGAGAAGCTGACCGGCAACTAATTGCCCCGCTGCTCAAGGAGCCATTCCCTGAGCCAAGGCAGTTCGTAGCCTGGACACCGCACCCGTGGGTGCGCAGCAGGCAAGGTGCACAGCAGGCAAGGTGCACAGTAAAGGTGGCCGTCCCTTCGGGGGCGGCCACCTTTTCGTGTAAGCCCAGGGACATGCCCCAGGGAGCCCTGGCCACGTTCACCCCCTCCACTGGACATGCTCATTCTTGGAGCCCGGCCCTTCGGGACATGCTCCGTGGCCGTTGAGATCGCGGCGCATGCTCATTTTTGGTGGCCGCCTCCAGGGGACATGCCCCGTGGCTGTCAGCATCGCGGCGCATGCTCATTTCTGGTGCCCGCCTCCAGGGGACATGCCCCGTGGCTCTCAGCACCGCGGCGCATGCTCATTTCTGGAGCCCAGCTCTTGGGGACATGCTCATTCCTGGACCGGCCCTGTGAGCATACGGGCAATATGTCCTTTCCTGGCTTCCCGCGGGGGACATGCCCACTGCTCCGGACCGCTGCTTGGGAGCATGCTCATTCTTGGAGACCAGCCCCTGTTGCGCCGCGGTGTCGCGCTGTTGAACGGCCCGATGGATCGGCCATGGGAAACCGCACGGCCAGTTATCGGGATCTGGCCGGACACATCCGGGAATTGGCGCATTAGGAACCGAGGAATCGCGCCGCACGGGGCTTGAACTCGCCAGCAGCGGAGGGCATGTCCATTGTTTGGCTCGAGGGACGAGCATGGTGGCGCTATGTCCATCGCTAGGGGCCCAGGTGGGGCATGTCCCGCGGCGGAGTCCTGCCTGCCAGCACCGGACCTCCGAACTGCCACCACTAGTCCATGCCACCACTGAAGCCCCGCCGACCCGCTACCCGCGAAGCGCGGACGTCAGCCCATCGGGACGTCGATCCACTCCGTCTCCTCCGGCATCAGGCGCGCGTTGCCGGCGGACAAGGCGGCCACGTGCTCCGCGGCGGCGGCCAGTGAATCCGGGTCGTCGGGCAGGGCAATCCGCAGGACCGTCTCCTGTGCCTCGTACCGGGTGTCGGCCATGACGTAGCCTGCAGCGCGGAGGTCGTTCTCGAGCCGTCCGGCGGCGGCATGGCCTACGGGAACCGAGCAGATGCGAAGGCGTCGGCGCCGCACGAGGGGCGCGAGCGCCAGCGCTGAGGACACCGATTCCGAGTAGGCGCGCACCAGTCCGCCGGCACCCAGGAGAACGCCCCCGAAATAGCGCACCACGACCGCGGCGACGTCACTGAGGTCGGCGACGCCGGGCACGGTCTCACGCTTCAGGAGCGCCTCGAGCATGGGGATGCCCGCGGTGCCGGACGGCTCGCCGTCGTCGTTGGAGCGCTGCACGTCCTGGTCGGGGCCGAGGACGAAGGCGAAACAGTGATGCCGGGCGTCGTGGAATTCCCTGCGCAGGCCGGCCAGGACAGACCGGGCTGCGTCCTCGTCGGGTGTGCGGGCCAGGACGGTGATGAACCGGGACCGTTTGACCTCGATTTCGTGGCGGAACGGGGACCCCGCGGCCAGGGTGGTGTAAACGGATCTCCTGCTCCCGGGGTAATCCGCCTCATCTGCCACCGGATCAGTTTAGTCTGGTGGGGTGTTGAAGATCGGGTTGACGGGCGGGATCGCCTCGGGGAAGTCCATGGTGGCTGCGCGCCTCCGCGAGCTCGGCGCGGTGCTGGTCGACGCTGACGCGCTGGCCAGGGAGGTCGTGGAACCCGGCACGCCCGGGCTGGCCAAGGTGGTCCAAGCGTTCAGTGCCGCAGTCCTGACGCCGGAGGGCCGGCTGGACCGGGCCCGGCTGGGGTCACTGGTCTTCGGCAACCCGGAACGCCTGGCCGTGCTGAACGGCATTATCCACCCCTTGGTGCGGGAGCGCGCCGCCGCCCTGGTTGCCGCCGCCCCCGCGGGCGCGGTCGTGGTCCAGGACATCCCGCTGCTGGTGGAAACCGGGCAGGGGAAGAACTTCCACCTGGTGGTGGTGGTGGACGCGCCGGACGACGTCCGGGTCCGGCGGATGGCCGAACACCGGGGGATGAGCGCTGGCGAGGCGCGCGCCCGGATGGGCGCCCAGGTGGCACGCGGGGACCGGCTCGCGGCTGCCGACGTCGTGCTCGACAACTCGGGCACCCCGGAAGACCTCCGCGCGGCCGTGGACGCGCTGTGGGAGGGCCGGCTGATGCCGTTTGCGCTCAACCTCAAGGAGCAGAGGGTTGCCCCGCGGACCGCCGGTCCGGTCCTCGCCCCGGCCGATCCCGGCTGGGCGGCCCAGGCGGCCCGGCTGATCGCACGGCTGCACGCCGCGGTCCCCGAGGACGTCCTCGCCATGGACCACATCGGCTCCACCGCGGTCCCGGGCCTGGACGCCAAGGACGTGATCGACCTCCAGTTGACCGTCCGCGACCTCGACACCGCGGACCGGATCGCGCCGCTGCTGGCCGAGGCCGGGTATCCGCGCTGGCCCGGCATCATCGCCGACAACCCCAAACCCGCGCACCCGGATCCTGCCGACTGGGGCAAGCGGCTGCACGGGAGCGCCGATCCCGGCCGGCCGGTGAATCTGCACCTGCGCGCCGCCGGCTCGCCGGGGTGGCGGTACGCGCTGTGCTTCCGCGACTGGCTCCGCACCGATGCCCGGGCCCGGGCGGACTACGTGGCCGAGAAGAACCGCGCCGCAGGGCTGCACGAGACGGACAAATCCACCGCGGGCTACGCCGCGGACAAGGAAAGCTGGTTCACCGACTACGCCGCACCGCGGATGGAGGCGTGGGTGGCGCGCACCGGCTGGCGGCCGCCGTCGTACGCCGACGACGCCGGGTCCGCCGACGCCGGGACCGGCACCGCCGGCGGCGGTACAGGAGCCGGGACCGGCACGGGCGCCCCCGGCCCGGGTACAGCCCAAAGCTGAATGCGGTCTGGCTGTCGGAGGCCGGCGGTAGATTAGATACATGAGCCTTGCCCAGGAAATCAACCGTGTCGTGGCCCCCTTCGAAGTCATCAGCGAATACCAGCCTGCCGGTGACCAGCCGGCGGCGATTGCGGAGCTCACCGAGCGGATCCGCAACGGCGAAAAGGATGTGGTGCTGCTGGGCGCCACGGGTACCGGCAAAAGCGCGACGACGGCGTGGCTCATTGAGCAGGTCCAGCGCCCCACGCTGGTGATGGTGCAGAACAAGACCCTGGCCGCCCAGCTCGCCAACGAATTCCGCGAACTGCTCCCCAACAACGCGGTGGAGTACTTCGTCTCCTACTACGACTACTACCAGCCCGAGGCCTACGTGCCGCAGACGGACACCTTCATCGAGAAGGATTCCTCCGTCAATGAGGAAGTTGAGCGGCTGCGCCACTCGGCTACGAACGCCCTGCTGACCCGCCGCGACGTCGTGGTGGTCGCCACGGTGTCCTGCATCTACGGCCTCGGCACCCCGGAAGAATACATCGCCGGCATGGTGACGCTCCGCAAGGGCGCCGAAATGAACCGCGACGACCTGCTCCGGCGGTTCGTAGCGATGCAATACACCCGCAACGACATGGACTTCCACCGCGGCACGTTCCGGGTCCGCGGCGATACCGTGGAAATCATCCCGATGTACGAGGAACTCGCCATCCGGATCGAATTCTTCGGCGACGAGATCGAGAACATTTACACCCTGCACCCGCTGACCGGCGAGGTCATCCGGGACGAGACGGAGATGTACGTCTTCCCGGCCTCGCACTATGTCGCCGGGCCCGAACGCATGAGCCGGGCCATCTCGCGGATCGAGGACGAGCTCGCCGAACGGCTCAAGGTCCTGGAGGGCCAGAACAAGCTCGTCGAGGCACAGCGGCTGCGGATGCGCACCACGTACGACCTCGAAATGATGCAGCAGATGGGCTTCTGCAACGGGATCGAGAACTATTCCCGCCACATCGACGGGCGCGACGGCGGCACCGCGCCGCACTGCCTCCTCGACTACTTCCCGGACGACTTCCTGCTGGTCATCGACGAATCGCACGTCACCGTCCCGCAGATCGGTGCCATGTACGAGGGCGACATGTCCCGCAAGCGCACCCTCGTGGACCACGGTTTCCGGCTGCCCTCGGCCATGGACAACCGGCCGCTGAAATGGGACGAGTTCCTCGAACGGATCGGCCAGACCGTCTACCTCTCCGCCACGCCGGGCAAGTACGAGCTCGGCAAGTCCGACGGCTTCGTCCAGCAGATCATCCGCCCCACCGGCCTGGTGGACCCGGAGGTGATCGTCAAGCCGACCAAGGGCCAGATCGATGACCTGCTGGGCGAGATCCGCACCCGGACCGCGAAGAACGAACGGGTCCTGGTCACCACGCTGACCAAGCGGATGGCCGAAGACCTCACCGACTATCTCCTGGGCCACGGCGTCAAGGTGGAGTACCTGCACTCCGACGTCGACACCCTGCGCCGCGTGGAACTGCTGCGGGAACTGCGGATGGGTGTCTTCGACGTCCTCGTGGGCATCAACCTGCTCCGTGAAGGCCTTGACCTGCCGGAAGTCTCGCTGGTGAGCATCCTGGACGCGGACAAGGAAGGCTTCCTGCGCTCCGCGACTTCCCTGATCCAGACCATTGGCCGCGCGGCGCGTAACGTCTCCGGCCAGGTTCACATGTATGCGGACCGGATCACTGACTCGATGGCCCAGGCGATCGATGAGACGAACCGCCGGCGCGCCATCCAGGTTGCCTTCAACACCGAGCACGGGATCGACCCCCAGCCGCTGCGCAAGCGGATCGCGGACATCACGGACCAGCTGGCCAAGGAGGACGCGGACACCCGTGAGCTCCTCGCCGCGGCCGGCAAGAACCGCGGCAAGGGCAAGGGCGCCGCGGTCATCCGGGAAGACGGCCTCGCGGCCGCCCCGGCGGAGGATCTGGTGGGCCTGATCGAGCAGCTGACGGAGCAGATGCACGCCGCCGCCGCGGAACTGCAGTTTGAACTTGCGGCCCGGCTCCGCGACGAAGTGGGCGAATTGAAGAAGGAACTGCGGCAGATGCAGTCCGCGGGCCACGCCTAGGGTAAACTCGGACGGACGTAGGGGAGTATCCCAAGCGCTACGATCGTCAACACGCACGGCATGGATGCCGTGCCGGGCGTAGCGGGTAGCCAGGCAGCAACTGCCGGCGGCCGGAGAGACTTACACCGCTGTGCTGTACCCTACGAAAGGTTTCTCCGTGCCCGAACTTCCGCTGTGGTTCGAGATCGGCTCGTTTGTCGTCCTCGGCGTCATCCTGGCCATCGACCTGCTGATGGTCCTCAAACGCCCGCACGAGCCCTCCATGAAAGAAGCCGGACTGTGGGTCGCGTTCTACGTGGCCCTGGCCCTGGTTTTCGCCGGCGCAATGTTCGCTTTCACCGGCCCCGAATACGGCGGCCAGTTCATCGCCGGCTGGGTCACGGAATACAGTCTCAGCATTGACAACCTGTTCGTGTTCATCATCATCATGGCGCGCTTCTCGGTACCCCGTAAGTACCAGCAGGAAGTGCTCATGGTGGGCATCATCATCGCCCTGATCCTCCGCGGCATCTTCATCATGCTCGGCGCGATCGTGATCGAACAGTTCAGCTGGGTCTTCTACATCTTCGGCGCGTTCCTGCTCTGGACCGCATGGAAGCAGGCCCAGGACGAGGGCGAAGACGAGGAAGACCGGGAAAACCCGCTCATCGCCCGGATCCGGCGGGTCCTGCCGATGTCCGAGAAGTTCGACGGCGGCAAGCTGCGCACCGTTGTGGATGGCAGGAAGGTGTTCACCCCCATGCTGATCGTCTTCGTGACCATCGGCATGACGGACCTGCTCTTCGCGGTCGACTCCATCCCGGCCATCTTCGGCCTTACCCAGAGCGCCTTCATCGTCTTCACCGCGAACATCTTCGCCCTCATGGGGCTCCGCCAGCTCTACTTCCTGCTGGGCGGCCTGATGAACCGGCTCATCTACCTCAAACACGCCCTGTCCGTCATCCTGGCGTTCATCGGCGTCAAGCTGATCCTGCACGCGATGCACGTCAACGAGCTGCCCTTCATCAACGGCGGCCACCACATTGAGTGGGCCCCGGAAATCCCCACCTTCGTCTCGCTCGCCGTGATCATCGGCACGATCGTCATCGCCGTCGTCGCAAGCCTCGCCAGTTCCAAGGCGTCCCAGTCCAAGCTGGACGCCAGGCTCGAAGAGGACGCCCGCAAGAGCCTGAGCGACGCCGAATAGCCCAGCCCGCCGCACGCGTTATGCTCGGACCGTGAAGACCTTCTACGCGGCCGCATCCTACGGTACGGCGTTTGACCTGCACCGGGTCCGGCGCCGTACCGTTGCCGTGCTCAGCGTTGCCCAGCTCCTGAGCAGCGTGGGCAGCGGGGCCAGCCTGTCGGTCGGGTCCCTGCTCGCCGTCCAGCTCTCCGGGTCCAACGCGTGGGCCGGTTCCGTGACCACGGCCGTGACGCTGGCCGCCGCCGTCGCAGCCCTTCCGCTGGCCGGGCTGGCCGGACGCCGGGGCCGCCGCACGGCGCTCGTGACCGGCCAGCTGGCAGCCATGGCCGGCTGCCTGCTGATCATCCTCTCGACGGTGTCCGGGGCCTTCCCGGTGCTGCTGCTGGGGGCGGCGCTGCTGGGCCTGGGGACCGCCGCCAACCTGCAGGCCAGGTTTGCCGCCGTCGACCTCGCCGACGCCGAACACCGCGGGCGTTCCCTTGCGATCGTCGTGTGGGCTGTGACGATCGGCGCCGTTGCCGGGCCCAACCTGATCCGCCCGGGAGCGGCGGTCGGTGAGGCCCTCGGGCTCCCGGCGCTGGCCGGGCCGTTTGTGTTCTCCGCCGCCGGGCTGGCCCTGGCCGCCCTGCTGCTGCTGTTCGGCCTGCGGCCGGATCCGCTCCTGCTGGCGGCGCGTCTGCGGACCGCCGGTGCGCCGCAGGCGGGGAACGTCCACGGCGTGCGGCGGCGCCACGGCCTCCGCGCCGGTCTCCGGGCGGTCGGGAAATCACCGCGCGCCCGCCTGGCGTTGTTCGCGATCGTCGCCGCGCACGGCTGCATGGTGGCGGTGATGTCGATGACGCCGCTCCATCTGCAGCTCCTCAGCGAAGGGCCGATGGCCGGGATGGAAGCCGGACATGTCCATGCCGCCAGCACCGACGTGCTGGTCCTCATCGGCTTCACGATTTCACTGCACATCGCCGGCATGTACGCGTTGTCGCCGGTCATGGGCTGGCTTACCGACAAAACCGGCCGCCTGCCCGTCATCATCCTCGGCCACGGGCTGATTCTGACCGCCGTCTGCGTCGCCGGCTTCGGGCAGCGGCAACCGGTCCTGGTCACGGTGGGCCTGGTGCTCCTCGGCCTGGGCTGGTCCGCGGCCACCATCGGAGCCTCCACGCTGCTTGCCGAAAGTGTCCCGGCAGACGACCGTGTCCTGGTGCAGGGCGTCTCGGACACCATGATGGGGGCCGCCGGGGCTCTGGGGGCAGGTTTCTCCGGCCTGGTCATGGCCGGGCTCGGCTATCAGGGCCTGAACCTGGCGGCGGCCGCCCTCGCGGCGTCCGTCCTGGCGGTCGCCGTTGCGGCCGCGGCAACGAACCGGGCGGCAGCCGCCGCGGCATAGGCCCCGGTCAACGGCGGGCTGAGCGGGCCATTCCCAGCAGCCGGCCGAAGATGGCCTCACCGTCGTCCGCGATGCCGTCGTGGTGGAACTCGTCGGACTCCCAGACCTGCAGGCCGCGCACGGCTGCGGCGGTTTCCAGGGAAAGGTCACGGTCCACGTAGATGTCGTCGGAGTACACGGCCGCGGCGGCCGGCACCGTGTTGAGCGCCAGCCGTTCCGGATCGTAGAGCGGCGCCCAGTCGTCTTTCTCCGCGAGCAGCCGGGCGACCTCCTGCAACGGGCGCAGCGCCGGGTCCTGCTCGAAGTACCAGGGGTAGACCATTTCGCCGGTCAGCAGCGGTTCCGCCGCGTCGGGGCGGAATTCGGGGAAGTCGTCCAGCACCCGCCACGCGGCCCACCGGGTGGGGCCGCCCTGCCCGTAAATGGACTCATGCATCAGCGCGTACAGGGGATTGGGGGCGCGGGACACGATGCCCCGGACCTGCTCCAGGAAAGCGTCGGAGAGCCGGTCGCCGCCGGGCGTGGCCACGAAGGCGTCCTCCAGCAGGTGGTGCAGGGCGTCCACCCGCGTGTTGCCGCCCAGGAACTGGCCCACCATCTGGAACCGTTCCACGGTGAGGCGGCCGCCGTCGGGCAGGAATTCCTCCGTCTCGCGCAGGTGTCGGGCAATCCGGGTCACGGCGGCACGGTCCTCGGGGTACCACCCGAAGTACTCGGCGTTGCGGGCCGCGACCCGCCGGAACGTCGCCCGGTACACGCGGTCCGCGGAGCCGGCCAGCGGGGCGAGGCCGCCTGTGACGAGCGCGGCGCGGAGCCCTCCGGGTGCGAAGGACAGGTACGTGAGAGCGCAGAAGCCGCCGTAGCTCTGGCCGTAGATGGTCCATGGCCCGGAGCCCAGGGCGGCCCGGATGGCCTCGGCGTCGGCCACGATGGAGTCGGCGCGGAAATGCGTCAGGTAGCGGGTCTGCTCCTCCGCGCCACCGCGCCCGGGCAGTGTGTTGCGGTCGATCGGCGCGGACAGGCCGGTGCCGCGCTGGTCCAGCATGAGGATCCGGAAGTCCCGCGCGGCCGCCTTGCTCCACCCGCCCAGCGACGGAAGCCGGTTGCCGCGTCCGCCGGGGCCGCCCTGCAGGAACAGCAGCCAGGGGAGCCGTGCGGCGTCGTCCTCGCTGTGCTCCGTGGAGACGTACTCGCGGGCGAACACCGTGATGGTCTCGCCGCGGCGGCCGGCCTCGCTGAAATGGTCCAGCGGCAGCTGGAAGTAGTGCTCTGCGGTGCGCATGCCACGGTAGGTGTGCCGCGCCCGGACGTGGTGCCGGACGGTGCCACCGACACGGCCCTGGGCGCTGGACGCAGCCTCCAGGAGGGCGGCCGCCGTGGACCCGGTCGCGGGAAGGTCAGCCACGGACGGCCTCCGCGTGGGAGCCGGTGCGGCCGCCGCCGAAGGCTTCCAGCGCGGTGCCGGTGAGGCGGAACGTGGACCATTCCTCCATCGGGGCGGCGCCGAGCTTCTTGTAGAAGTTGATCGAGGGCTCGTTCCAGTCCAGGACGCTCCACTCGACCCGGGCGTAGCCGCGTTCGACGGCGGTCGCGGCCAGGTGCTGCAACAGGGCTTTCCCGTGGCCCTCGCCCCGGGCCTCGGGCCTGACGTAGAGGTCCTCCAGGTAGATCCCGTGGACACCTTCCCACGTGGAGTAGTTCAGGAACCACAGGGCGAAGCCGCGGACCTCGCCGGCCGCGTTCTCCGCCATGGTGGCGAAGACCCGGGGATTCTCGCCGAACAGGACTTCGGTGAGCATCTCCGGGGTGTTCCGGACCGCGTCCGGTTCCTTCTCGTAGAGGGCGAGGTCGTGGATCATCTGCAGGATGGCGGGGACATCAAAAGGCGCGGCGGGCCGGATTACACTCATTGTTCGAGTTTACTCGGCGGCCACCGACCCGGAACCTGCCGGGCTCCGCCGACGGTGCCTCCCCGGCGGCCGGCTAGAGCCGGTTGACGTCCGTGACGCGTACGACGGCGGTCCCGGACTCGTCCGATGCCGCCAGGTCCACCTCGGCCGAGATGCCCCAGTCGTGGTTCCCGGCCGGGTCGTCGAAGATCTGCCGGACCTTCCACACAGCCGGTTGCTCGGTAATGATCAGCAGCGCCGGGCCGCGGGCGTCGGGCCCGGTACCGATGTCGTTGTGCTCGTCGAAGTAGTCATCCAAGGCATCCTCCCAGCGCTCCGCGTCCCAGCCGGACCCGGCGTCGAGCTCGCCCAGGGCGGTGGCGGCCTCATCGGCGAACAGTTCCACCCGGCGGAACATTTCGTTGCGCACCATCACCCGGAAGGCGCGGATGTTGGAGGTCAAGGACGGCGGCGGGGGCGGGGGAGCGTCATGCGGGGTGGGAGCGGCGCCGGACGTGAGCTCCTCCCACTCGTCCAGCAGGCTGGAGTCCACTTGCCGGACCAGTTCACCCAGCCAGGCGATGAGGTCCTCGAGGTCCTCCCGGAGGGCGTCCTGCGGGACGGTCTGGCGGAGGGCCTTGAAACCGTCCGCGAGGTAGCGCAGCACGATCCCTTCCGAACGGGCCAGCCCGTAGAACTGGACGAATTCGCCGAAGTTCATGGCGCGCTCGTACATGTCCCGGACCACGGATTTGGGCGTCAGTTCAAAGTCACCCACCCAGGGCGCGGCCTTGCGGTAGACGTCGAATGCCTCTCCGAGGATCTCGGCGAGCGGCTGCGGGTAGGTGACGTCCTCGAGCATCGCCATCCGCTGGTCGTATTCGATGCCGTCGGCCTTCATGGCCGCGATGGCTTCGCCGCGTGCCTTCTTCTGCTGTGCGGAGAGGATCTGCCGCGGCTTTTCGAGGGTCGCCTCGATCACGGACACCACGTCCAGGGCGTACGACGGCGACTCCGGATCCAGCAGCTCCAGCGCGGCAAGCGCGAACGGGGACAGCGGCTGGTTGAGGGCGAAGTTCGCCTGCAGATGGACCGTGAGCCGCACCGCGCGGCCGTCCGGTCCCTGTTCGTGGGGCGGGATCCGCTCCACGACGCCGGCAGCGAGCAGCTCCCGGTAGATGCCCAGCGCCTTCTTCATCAGCCGCAGCTGGGAAGCGCGCGGCTCGTGGTTCTCGGTGAGCAGGCGGCGGGCGGCCTGGAACGGGTCGCCGGGGCGTTCCATGAGGTTCATCAGCATCGCGTGCGTCACGGTGAAGCTCGATGTCAGCGGATCCGGCACGGATTCCACGAGCCGCTTGTATGTCGGTTCGCCCCAGGAGACGAAGCCCTCCGGCGGTTTCTTCTTGACCACCTGGCGCAGCTTCTTCTGGTCGTCACCGAACTTGGCGGTGGCCTTGGCCATCGCCTTAACGTTTTCGGTCACGTGTTCGGGCGCCTGCACCACCACGGTCCCGGCGGTGTCGTAGCCGGCGCGGCCGGCCCGTCCGGCGATCTGGTGGAATTCCCGTGAGTTCAGCAGCCGGGTGCGCACGCCGTCGTACTTGCTCAGGGCGGTCAGCAACACGGTGCGGATGGGCACGTTGATGCCCACGCCGAGGGTGTCTGTGCCGCAGATGACCTTCAGCAAGCCGGCCTGGGCCAGCTGCTCCACCAGGCGGCGGTACTTGGGCAGCATGCCGGCGTGGTGGACGCCGATGCCGTGCCGGACCAGGCGGTTGAGCGTCTTGCCGAAGCCCGCGGCGAAGCGGAAGCCGGCGATCAGCTCGGCAATCCTGTCCTTCTCCTCCCGGCTGCAGACGTTGATGCTCATCAGGTTCTGGGCCCGGTCGATCGCCTCGACCTGGCTGAAGTGCACCACGTAGACCGGGACCTGCTTGGTGGCGAGCAGCTCCTCGAGGGTCTCGTGCACCGGGGTCTGCTCGTAGTAGTAGTGCAGCGGAATGGGGCGTTCGGCGGAACTGACGGTCGTCGTCGGGCGGCCGGTCAGGGCGGTGATGCCCTCCTCGAAGCGGCTGACGTCCCCGAGCGTGGCGGACATGAGCAGGAACTGCGCCTGCGGCAGCTCGAGCAGCGGCACCTGCCACGCCCAGCCGCGCTGCGGGTCGGAGTAGAAGTGGAACTCGTCCATGATCACGGCGCCCAGGTCCGCGCCGGAGCCTTCCCGCAGGGCAATATTGGCCAGGATTTCGGCAGTGCAGCAGATGATCGGGGCATCCTGGTTCACACCGGAATCGCCGGTGATCATGCCGACGTTTTCGGCCCCGAAGATCTCACAGAGGGCAAAGAACTTCTCCGAGACGAGGGCCTTGATGGGGGCCGTGTAGTAGCTGCGTTGCCCGCGGGCCATGGCTTGGAAATGGGCGGCGATGGCCACCAGGGACTTCCCGGAGCCGGTGGGCGTGGCCAGAATGACGTTGGAGCCTGCCGCCAGCTCCATGATGGCCTCGTCCTGGGCGGTGTAGAGGGCCAGCCCGCGGGCCTCGGTCCACTCCACAAACCGGGTGTAGAGCTCGTCCGGGTCCAGGGCCGTCCTGCCGGAAACGCGGGCGGCCGGGGCGGGGAGCTGATCAACGAGTTTCATTGCTGTCCAGCTTAGTGCCCGCGCCGTGTTACCGCCCGCCCCGGCGTCCCGGGCATGGCACACGCCGGATGCGTGCCTCCTTGGCTGACGCCTTGGCTCGAAAAGAGACGCGGGGCTACGCTTCGGGTAGGGCAACAGCGCCGGGAACTGGAGGCAACCGTGAAGTGGGATCCCGAAAAGTACGTGCAGTTCGGGGATTACCGGGACAGGCCGTTCTTTGACCTGACGGGCAGGATCCATGCTGACGCGCCACGGCATGTCGTCGACCTCGGCTGCGGGCCCGGCAACCTGACCGCGACCCTCGCCGAGCGGTGGCCCGGGGCGCACGTGACGGGCCTGGATTCGTCGCCGGAAATGCTGGCCAAAGCGGAGGCCCACGCGGCCGGGACGGCCAATCTGTCCTACGAGCTGGCCGACATCGGGCACTGGCTGCCCTCCGGCGACACGGACGTCGTGGTCACCAACGCCGCGCTGCAGTGGGTGCCCGGGCACCGCGACCTGCTGCCGGCATGGCTCGATGCGCTCAAACCGGGCGCCTGGTTCGCGCTTCAGGTGCCGGGGAACTTCAACGCCCCGTCCCACACCCTGATGCGGGAGCTCGCCGAATCCCCGGCCTGGGCCGGGCGGCTCGCCGGCGTGCTGCGCCATGACGATGTTGTGGGCGAACCGGACGAATACCTGGGGATCATGCTCGACGCCGGGTGCGCCGCCGACGCCTGGGAGACCACCTACCTGCAGCTGCTGCAGGGCCCCAGCCCGGTGCTGGAGTGGGTCCGCGGCACCGGGCTGAGGCCGGTCCTGGCGGCCCTGCCGGCTGAGGAAGCCGGTGAGTTCGAAGCGGAGTACTCGGCGCGGCTGGACGCCGCGTATCCGGGCAGCCGGCACGGGACCGTGTTCCCGTTCCGGCGCACTTTCGCGGTGGCACAGAAACGCGGCTGACCGGTGCGTGCGCCAGTTGACCCGAAGCACTCCGTGATGGGGCTTACAATGACGTGGCGGTATGGGGGCGGCCGGTAGGCTGATTCCTATTCCGGGCCCTGGCAAGCGATGGAGGTTCGGTGCTTATAGGCCTGATGGCGCGGCTGCTGTCCGCGCATAAAGGGAGCGTGCTGGCCATTGTCGTGTTGCAGCTCGTGCAAACCACCGCCAACCTGCTCCTGCCCACCCTGAACGCCGCGATCATCGACGACGGCATCATCGCCGGGAACACGGCCGAGATCCTCCATCTGGGCGGCTGGATGGCGGGGATCGCCGCCGTGCAGGTGGCCGCGGCCATCGCCGCCGGCTACCTTGGCGCAGTCGTCGCCATGGAGCTCGGCGGCCAGCTGCGCGGGGAGCTCTTCGCGAAGGTGCAGTCCTTCTCCACCCAGGAGGTCGGCGTCTTTGGTGCGCACAGCCTCCTCACCCGGGCCACCAACGACGTCGTCCAGATCCAGAACCTCGCAGTCCTGGTCTTCACGATGCTCATTGCGGCCCCCGCCATCTTCATCGGCGGGATCGCCCTGGCCATCCACCAGGACGCAGCGCTGTCCTGGATCGTGGTCGCGGTCATCCCGATCCTCACGCTCATCATGACCGTGATTGTGCGCCGCCTCATTCCCCTATACCGCGAGGGCCAGGGGCTCCTGGACAGGATCGGGCGTGTGCTGCGCGAGCAGATCATCGGCGCGAACGTCATCCGCGGGTTTGTCCGGCAGGACCACGAAATGCGTCGTTTCGACGACGCCAACAAGGACCTCACCCGGAACAACCTGCGCTCGGCCCTGCTGGTGGCCGGGATGATGCCGATGATCATGCTGGTGGTCAACCTCTCGTCCGTGTGCGTGGTGTGGTTCGGCGGCCACAGGATCGACGCCGGCGAAATGAGGCTGGGCGCGCTCACCGCCTTCATGGCCTACATCCTGCAGATCCTGATCGCCATCATGATGGCGATGTACGTGTTCATGACGGCGCCCCGGGCATCGGCCTGCGCCGAACGGATCCGCGAGGTGCTGGACACCGTCCCGTCCATCGCGGACCCGGCCGGTCCCGCCGCAGCCCCCGCCGGGCCGGCAGGCGCGTCCGGCGGGCCTGCCACAGGCAACACCGTCGAGTTCCGGAACGTGTCCTTCGCGTATCCCGGCGCCGAGGCACCCGTGCTGGAAGGAATCACGTTTACCGCAGCCCCCGGGACCACGACGGCGATCATCGGCGCGACCGGCGCCGGCAAGACGACCCTGCTGAACCTGCTGCCCCGTTTCCTCGACGCAACCTTCGGCGAGATCTGCATTGGCGGACGCAATGTGCGGTCCATGCCGCTGGAGGTCCTGCGCGGCCTCATTGCCATGGTCCCGCAGCAGTCCTACCTCTTTTCCGGCACCATCGCCGAGAACCTCAGGATCGGCGCGCCCGGAGCGGGCGGCCCGGAGCTGTGGCAGGCGCTGGAAACCGCCCAGGCTGCCGAGTTTGTCCGTGCCCTCCCGCTTGGCCTCGACGCCCCCGTGAGCCAAGGCGGCACCAACTTTTCCGGCGGCGAACGCCAGCGCCTGTGCATCGCCCGGGCGCTGCTGAAGGACTCCCCGGTCTACCTCTTCGACGACAGCTTCTCCGCCCTGGACTACGGCACCGATGTCCGGCTCCGCGCCGCGATCGAACCGCTGCTGCGCTCCGCGACCGTGGTGATCGTGGCCGAACGCGTGGCGACGATCGTGGACGCCGGGCTCATCCTGGTCCTCGAGGACGGCCGCCTTGTCGCGCAGGGAACCCACAGCGAGCTCATGGAGTCCTCGCCGAGCTACCGGGAAATCGCCGCGTCCCAGCTGGCGCTGGAGGAAACCCTGTGAGACGCGGCAAGGCAGCAGGCACCCCGCCCGGCGCCCCGACCGGGCCGCCGGAGCACACCAGGTGGCGGACGGCCACCCGGTTGCTGGGTCTGCTGCGCCCGCTCAAGTGGCGGATGGCCGGCGTCATCGCGGCCACCTGCGCCTTCGTGACCCTGAACGTGGCCGCCCCTAAAGTCCTGGGTGACGCCACCGACGTCGTGGTGGCAGGCTTCATGGGCGGGACACTCAACGAAACGGAGCTGGCCGGGCGTCTGCTCACGGTCTCGGCCCTGTATGTCGGAGCGTCGCTCTTCAGCTGGATCCAGGGCGCGCTGACCGCCACCGCCGTGCAGCGCGTCAGCTATGGGCTCCGCGGCTCTGTCGAAAAGAAACTGCACGTGCTGCCGTCCAGCCACTTCGAGGAGCAGCGCCGCGGCGACGTACTGAGCCGGGCCACGAACGACGTCGACAACATCGCCCAGGCCCTCAACCAGCTCCTGAACCAGATGATCATGTCCGTCCTGATGCTCTCGGCCGCCCTGGCCATGATGCTGTGGCTCTCACCCCTGCTGGCACTGATCGCCATACTCTCCGTGCCGGTATCGACGGTGATCACGGTGCTGGTGGCACGGCATTCGCAGGCCCACTTCACCGAACAGTGGAGCAGCACCGGGGCCCTGCACGCTCAACTCGAAGAATTCTTCACCGGGCATGAAGTGGTGAAAGCCTTCGGCCGGCAGGAGGCCTCCGCGGCGAGCTTCCGGGACTTCAACGACAAGCTCACCCGCTCCAGCACCCGCGCCCAGTACATTTCCGGCGTCGTGCAGCCCCTCATGGTCTTTGTCTCCAACCTCAACTACGTGGCAGTGGCGGTCGTGGGAGCGCTCCAGGTGACCGCCGGGGCCCTGACGATCGGCGGCATCCAGGCCTTCATCCAGTTCTCCCGCCTCTTCAGCCAGCCGATGGCCCAGATCGGCGGCATGCTGACCCTGCTGCAATCCTGCCTTGCCTCCGCGGAACGCGTGTTCGAGCTGCTCGACGCCCCGGAGATCCCGGCGGACAGCGCCGCTCCGGCGGCGACGGCCAACGGCGCCGGCCGGCTTCACGGCGCGGTCGCCGCGCTAAAGATCCAAGCGCTGCAAAAATCCAACGGGCGGCACAAATCCAACGGCCGGCACCATCCGCCCGGCCCGCGGACCGCCACGCACCGCCACGCATCCCGCGACGGACGTGAAACGCCGGCCCTGCCCGATCATCTTCTGTCGTCCCATGTCCTGCCGGATCACGCGGGTCCGGCCGGGCGCGTCACCTTTGAGAACGTCAGCTTCAGCTACAGTCCCGGCACGCCCGTGGTGAAAGATCTTTCCTTCACCGTGGAGCCGGGGCAGAGCGTCGCGATCGTGGGCCACACCGGGGCGGGCAAGACCACGGTGGTGAACCTCCTGATGCGCTTCTACGAACTGGACTCCGGACGCATCCTCGTCGATTCGGCCGACATCGCCACCATCCCGCGCGACGAGCTCCGGTCCACGTTCGGAACCGTCCTGCAGGACGCCTGGCTGTTCACTGGCACCATCAGGGAGAACATCGAATACGGCCGGCCGGGGGCCACCGATGCCGACATCGTCCAAGCGGCCCGCGCCAGCCACGTCGACCAGTTTGTCCGTGCCTTGCCCGCCGGCTACAACACCATGGTCGGCAATGACGGCGACTCCCTGAGCCGGGGGCAACGCCAGCTCGTCTCGATTGCCCGGGCGCAACTCGCGGGACGCAGCATCCTGGTACTGGATGAGGCGACGAGTTCCGTGGACAGCCGCACCGAACTGCAGATCCGCCACGCCATGGAGAGGCTGCGGCAAGGTCACACGAGCTTCGTGATCGCGCACCGTTTGTCCACGGTCCGCGACGCTGATCTAATACTCGTCATGGACCACGGACGGATCGTTGAACACGGGACCCACCAGCAGCTGGTCGCCCGGAACGGCCTCTACAAGGATTTGTACGAGGCGCAGTTCGCCGGTCGCGAACAGGTGCAGGCCGTGCCGGAGCCGGAACAGTGAGCCCCGCGGACACCGCGGGGGAGCGCTTCCCGGGTGCCTGGCGGACCAACCCGGCCAGCTCGGTCCCGCTCTTTGAACAGCTCCGGCTGTACGTGATCGAGCGCGCCGACAACGGCACCCTCCCGCCCGGGACCAGGCTCCCGGCGGTACGAAGCCTCGCCGGCGAACTGGGCGTGGCGCCCCATACCGTGGCCCGCGCCTACAAGGAACTGGAAGCCGCCGGGGTAGTCGTGACGCGGGGCCGGAACGGCACGGTGGTCTGCGCCCGGGACGCCGCCTGGAGCACGCTGACCGCCGCCGCCGGCGAGTTCGCGGCCGCCGCCAAAGCGCAGGGCGCGAGTTTCGCCGAGGCCGTGCAGCTCCTCGCCGCCGCCTACGACCGCCCGTAGCACATCCCGGCGGCGCCGGCCGCACGCAGAATGGTTTTTCGAAGAAGTTTTCGATTAGCATTAGAACCGTGCCTAAAGCCGTAGCTGAAGATCCAGCCGTTGAAATCCACTCCGCCGCCGAACCGCAGGCGGTCCGGGACGTCGCCACATCCCGTCCCGAGCTGAAACGCCCGGACATGACCCGCCTCGTGGTCAAGGGCGCGCGCGAGCACAACCTCCGCAACGTCGACCTCGACCTGCCCCGCGACGCGATGATCGTGTTCACGGGCCTGTCCGGCTCCGGCAAGTCCTCGCTCGCGTTCGACACCATCTTCGCCGAAGGCCAGCGCCGCTACGTCGAGTCGCTCTCCGCCTATGCCCGCCAGTTCCTCGGCCAGGTGGACAAGCCCGACGTCGATTTCATCGAGGGCCTCTCGCCGGCCGTGTCGATCGACCAGAAGTCCACGAGCAAGAACCCGCGCTCCACCGTGGGTACCATCACCGAGATCTACGACTACATGCGCCTGCTCTGGGCCCGGGTGGGCCGGCCGCACTGCCCCGTCTGCGGCGAACCCGTCGCGAAGCAGACCCCGCAGCAGATCGTGGACCAGCTCCTCGAACTTCCGGACGGCACGCGCTTCCAGGTGCTCGCACCGGTGGTCCGCGGCCGCAAGGGGGAATTCGTTGACCTCTTCAAGGAACTTACCGCCAAGGGCTATTCCCGCGCCCGCGTGGACGGCGACCTCGTCCAGCTCAGCGACCCGCCCAAGCTGGGCAAGCAGTTCAAGCACACCATCGAAGTGGTGGTGGACCGCCTCGTGGTCAAGGAAGGCATCAGCCAGCGGCTGACCGACTCCGTGGAAACTGCCCTCGGCCTCGCCGAAGGCCGCGTCCTGGCCGAATTCGTCGACCTCGAGGCGGAGGACCCGGGACGCATCCGGGCGTTTTCCGAGCACCTCGCATGCCCCAACGAGCACCCCCTCGCCATCGACGAGATCGAGCCCCGCTCCTTCTCCTTCAACAACCCGTTCGGCGCCTGCAGTGCCTGCAGCGGCATCGGTACCCGCCTGGAGGTCGACGAGGAACTCATCATCCCCAACCCGGAGCTGTCCCTCTCCGAGGGAGCCATCGCGCCGTGGTCGCTGGGCACGGCCACCACCGAATACTGGAACCGGCTGCTGGCGGGCCTCGCGGACGAGCTCGGCTTCTCCATGACCACGGCCTGGGAAAAACTCGACGCCGACGTCCGGAAGACCGTCCTGCACGGCAAGGACCACAAGGTGGTAGTGCAATACCGCAACCGCTTCGGCCGCGAACGCAAGTACAGCACCGGCTTCGAGGGCGTCGTACAGTACGTCCACCGCAAGCACGGGGAGACCGACTCGGACTCCGCGCGCGACCGTTACGAGGAATACATGCGCCAGGTCCCGTGCCCGGCCTGCAACGGCGCCCGGCTGAACCCCGCCTCGCTGTCCGTGCTGATCAACGGCAAATCAATCGCCGAGGTCGCCGCGCTGCCCATGCGCGAATGCGCGCACTTCCTCGACAATCTGGTCCTCACCGGACGCGAAGCCCAGATCGCCCACCAGGTCCTCAAGGAGATCCAGGCCCGCCTGACGTTCCTCCTCGACGTCGGGCTCGAATACCTGAACCTGGAACGGCCTTCAGGGACGCTCTCCGGCGGCGAAGCCCAGCGCATCCGCCTGGCCACCCAGATCGGTTCGGGACTCGTGGGTGTCCTCTACGTCCTGGACGAGCCCTCCATCGGCCTGCACCAGCGGGACAACCGCCGCCTGATCGAAACCCTCACCCGGCTCCGGGACCTCGGCAACACCCTGATCGTGGTGGAGCACGACGAGGACACCATCCACGAAGCCGACTGGGTGGTGGACATCGGACCCGGCGCCGGCGAACACGGCGGCATGGTGGTCCACTCGGGCTCCTACCAGGCGCTGCTGGAGAACACGGATTCCCTCACCGGCGACTACCTCGCGGGCCGGAAAAAGATCGAGATCCCGAAGAAGCGGCGCAAATACGACAAGAAGCGCGAGCTCAAGGTGGTTGGGGCCAAAGAGAACAACCTCCTCAACGTCGACGCCAGCTTCCCGCTGGGCCTTTTCACCGCCGTCACCGGCGTCAGCGGATCCGGCAAGTCCACCCTGGTCAACGAGATCCTCTACAAGGTGCTCGCCAACAAGCTCAACGGCGCCAAGCAGGTCGCCGGCCGGCACAAGACCGTCCAGGGCCTTGAGCACCTCGACAAGGTGGTGCACGTTGACCAGAGCCCCATCGGACGCACCCCGCGGTCCAACCCGGCCACCTACACGGGCGTGTTCGACCACATCCGGAAGCTCTTCGCCGAGACCACCGAGGCCAAGGTCCGCGGCTACCTGCCCGGCCGGTTCTCGTTCAACGTCAAGGGCGGCCGCTGCGAGGCCTGCTCGGGCGACGGCACCCTGAAGATCGAGATGAACTTCCTGCCCGACGTCTACGTCCCCTGCGAGGTGTGCCACGGGGCCCGGTACAACCGGGAGACGCTCGAGGTCCACTACAAGGGCAAGACCATCGCCGACGTGCTCAACATGCCGATCGAGGAGGGCGCCGAGTTCTTCGCGGCGTTCTCCCCGATTGCCCGGCACCTCAACACGCTCGTCGACGTCGGCCTTGGCTACGTCCGCCTGGGCCAGCCCGCCACAACGCTCTCCGGCGGCGAGGCCCAGCGTGTGAAGCTCGCGGCCGAGCTCCAGAAACGCTCCAACGGGCGCAGCGTGTACGTCCTCGACGAGCCCACCACGGGCCTGCATTTCGAGGACATCCGCAAGCTCCTCATGGTGCTCCAGGGCCTCGTGGACAAGGGCAACACGGTGATCACGATCGAGCACAACCTGGACGTCATCAAGAGCGCCGACTGGATCGTGGACCTTGGACCCGACGGCGGCTCCGGCGGCGGCCGGATCGTCGCCTCCGGCACGCCGGAACAAGTCGCCGCGTCGGGCGAGAGCCACACGGCCACGTTCCTTTCGGAGCTCCTCGCCTGATGTATTCCTGAACGGGCATGCGAATTTCTGGCATCCGCGCACTCGTGAGAAACTAAGCCGGTGACGCATACAACAGTGCCCGTAATCTTCGACCTCGACGGCACTCTTGTCGATCCGGCCGGGGGAATCACGGGCGGGATCGCCGCGGCCCTCACCGAACTCGGGCTGCCCGTCCCGGGGCCGGCCCGGATGAACGAGATGGTCGGCCCCAAGCTGAGCCACGCGCTCAGCGACATCGCCGGCGTGCCTGCCTCGCTGGTCGGCGACGTCATCCGGATCTACCGCGGCCACTACAAGGCCACCGGGATCGCGCAGAGCCGGCTCTACCCGGGCATCCGTGAACTCCTGGAGGGCTTCGTCGCCGCCGGGCGGCCCATCGCCGTCGCCACCCAGAAACCCGAGGGGATTGCCCGGACCGTGCTGGAGCACCACGGCATCGCGGGGCTTTTCCACAGCATCCGCGGCTCCGCCACCGATGAGGCGGGCACGGGACCGGAGGCCGCGGCCGCCGGCAAGGCCGGGATCGTCGCCGCCGCGCTCTCGGACCTCGCCGGCGTCGTCCCCGCGACGGCCGCCCGGGCCGTGATGGTGGGGGACCGGGCGCAGGACGTCGCGGGTGCCGCTGCCAACGGATTGGGCTGCATCGGCGTAGGCTGGGGCTTTGCGCCCGACGGCGAACTGCAGGCGGCGGGCGCCGTCGAGATCGTGCAGGACACCGCGGCGCTTCACACGACGATCACCAGACTCTCCGAACGCCCGGGGACCACAGCCCTGAACGAGGTGCACACCGATGGCAATGTTTGACGCAATCCGCTGGACCACGCGCGGGCTCATATCCTCCACGTGCCGTCCGACGGTCATCGGCCTGGACAATGTGCCCAAGGACGGTCCGTTCATCGTGGCCCCCAACCACCTCTCGTTCCTGGACAGCGTGATCGTCCAGGCCCTCATGCCGCGCCCGGTTGCGTTCTTTGCGAAGGCCGAGTACTTCACCACCGGCGGGGTCAAGGGCAAGGTGATGAAGTCTTTCTTCGAGGCTGTGGGCTCCATCCCTGTGGAGCGCGGCGAGCAGGCCGCCAGTGTCCAGGCGTTGAAGACGCTGCTGGACATTCTCGACTCCGGCAAGGGGGTGGGCATCTACCCCGAAGGCACCCGCTCGCGCGACGGAATTTTGTACCGCGGCCGCACCGGCGTCGGCTGGCTCGCCCTCACCACGGGCGCGCCGGTGATCCCGGTGGGCCTGATCGGCACAGAGCACCTGCAGCCCGCGGACAGCAACAAGGTCCGGCCGCAGCACTTCACCATGAAGGTCGGCGAGCCGCTGTACTTTGACAAGACGGGTCCGGACCACTCGCTGCCCGCGCGTCGCGAGGTCACCGACCGCATCATGGATGCGATCGCGGAACTGAGCGGCCAGCAGCGGTCCGCGAGCTACAACCAGAGCAAATCGGCCGAATAACCCCGGGCCCGGCCTGGCGCGCACGGCGGCGGCCAGGCCCGGACGCATCGAACTAAGTAGACTTGGACAGTGGCAGATCCAGCGAGTTACCGACCCCAGACGGGTGAAATTCCGACCAATCCGGGCGTGTACCGCTTCCGCGACCCGCACGGCCGGGTCATCTATGTCGGCAAGGCCAAGAACCTCCGCTCCCGCCTGAACTCGTACTTCGCCAACCCTGCGGGGCTGATGCCGAAGACCTACGCCATGGTGCACACGGCCAGCAGCGTCGAATGGACCGTGGTCGGCAGCGAGCTCGAGTCACTGCAGCTCGAATACACCTGGATCAAGGAATTCGCGCCGCGGTTCAACGTGATGTTCCGGGACGACAAGAGCTACCCGTACCTCGCCGTCACGATGGGGGAGAAGTACCCGCGCGTGCAGGTGCTGCGCGGGGACCGGCGCAAGGGCACCCGGTACTTCGGCCCGTACACCGCCGGTGCCATCCGTGAGACCATGGACACCCTGCTGCGGGTCTTCCCGGTGCGCAGCTGCAGCGCCGGCGTCCTCAAACGCGCCGAAGCCAGCGGCCGGCCCTGCCTGCTGGGCTACATCGACAAGTGCGCCGCACCCTGCGTCGGGCGGATCTCCGCCGAGGACCACCGCGCCCTCGCCGAGGACTTCTGCACCTTCATGGGCGGCGAGGCCAAGCCGTTCGTCAACCGGCTGGAGAAGGAGATGGCCGCCGCCGTCGCCGAACTCGATTACGAGCGCGCCGCCCGCCTGCGGGACGACATCGTGGCACTCAAGAAGGTCTTCGAACGCAACGCGGTGGTCCTCGCCGAGGGTACGGACGCCGACGTCTTCGCCCTGCACGAGGACGAACTCGAAGCCGCCGTCCAGGTCTTCCACGTCCGCGGCGGCCGGATCCGCGGCCAGCGCGGCTGGGTCGTGGAAAAAGTCGAGGACTCCACCACCCCGGAACTCCTCGAACACCTGCTCCAGCAGGTCTACGGCGACGAAGCCGGCCTCCAGGGCAGGCTGCCGCGGGAGGTCCTGGTGCCCGCCGAGCCCAGCAACGCCGACGAACTCGCGCAGTGGCTCAGCGGCCTGCGCGGGGCCCGGGTGGACGTCCGGGTTCCCCGGCGCGGCGACAAGGCGGCGCTCCTGTCCACCGTCCGCGAGAACGCCGAGCACGCCCTCAAGCTCCACAAGTCCCGGCGCGCCGGTGACCTGACCATGCGGTCCCAGGCGCTGCAGGAACTCCAGGAGGCGCTTGAGCTGCCCGTGGCGCTGCTCCGGATCGAATGCTTCGACATCTCCCACGTCCAGGGCACCAACGTGGTCGGTTCCATGGTCGTGGTCGAAGACGGCCTGCCGAAGAAGTCCGACTACCGCAAGTTCTCGGTTACCGGAGCGGCCGCTACCGACGACACCGCGGCCATGCACGACGTCCTGACCCGCCGGTTCCGGCACTATCTCGACGAGAAGGCCGAGCACGCGGCCGCCGCGGCGAAACCGGCCCGCCAGGCCGCCCTCGAAGCGGCCACGGCGGCCGCGGTCGCGGACTCCACCACCCCGGCACCGCGCAGCAAATTCGCCTACCCCCCCAACCTCGTCGTCGTCGACGGCGGCAAGCCCCAGGTCAACGCCGCCGCCCGGGCCCTGGCCGAACTCGGCGTCGAGGACGTCTACGTGGTCGGGCTCGCCAAACGCCTCGAGGAAGTGTGGCTGCCGGACAGCGACTTCCCGGTGATCCTGCCCCGGGCCTCGGCCGGCCTGTACCTGCTGCAGCGCATCCGTGACGAGGCCCACCGCTTCGCCATCACCTTCCACCGGCAAAAACGCGGCAAGGCCATGACCGTTTCCGCGCTCGACGGCGTGCCCGGACTCGGGGCGTCCAAACGCAAGGCCCTCCTGGCCGAATTCGGTTCCCTCAAAGGCATCAAGGCGGCGACGGCGGAGGAACTCACCGGAGCCAGGGGGATCGGCCCGTCCCTGGCCGCCGCAATCGTCCGGCACTTCGACTCCGGCGGCGCCGGTGCCGCCGACGAGGCTGTCACCGTCCCGGCCATCAACATGACCACCGGCGAAATCCTCGAAACTTAGCTAGCACCGCCAAACTTAGCTAGGGTAAAGACTTGGAAACGGCACGCCCGCGGCCTCACGGCCGCCCGGCGGTGACCTGACCGCGACAGCAGACCGCACAGGCAGAGATGGGGCTTCACTGATGGCAGACTCGACGGCAGGATCCGGGACGGAAACGGACGGCATGACACCCGTCAAACCCGTCGAGGCGGAACTGCTCGTAGTGACCGGCATGTCCGGAGCCGGCCGGAGCACCGCCTCGGATGCCCTGGAGGACCACGGCTGGTACGTCGTGGAGAACCTTCCGCCGCAGATGCTCGGCACGCTCGCGGAACTGGTGTCGCGCACACCGCACTCGATGTCGAAGCTTGCCGTCGTCATGGACGTCCGGAGCAAGGAACTGTTCGCGGACATGCGCACGGCCCTCCGCGCCCTGGAAGCGACCGGTGTGAGCTTCCGGGTCCTGTTCCTCGACGCCAACGACGGTGTCCTGGTCCGCCGCTTCGAACAGGGCCGCCGGCCCCACCCGCTGCAGGGCGGCGGCCGGATCCTGGACGGCATCGCCGCCGAACGCGAACTCGTCCGCGACCTGAAGGACACGGCCGACATCGTCCTGGACACGTCCGCCCTCAACGTCCACGGGCTGGCCACCGCCATCACGGAACTGTTCAGCGAGACCGGCCCGGTCGCGCTGCGCCTGAACGTCATGAGCTTCGGCTTCAAGTACGGGCTGCCGGTGGACGCCAACTTCGTGGCCGATGCGCGGTTCATCCCCAACCCGCACTGGGTGCCGCAACTGCGCCCGCACACCGGGCTGGACAAGGATGTCAGCGACTACGTCCTCGAAGCCCAGGGCGTCAGCGACTTCGTGGAACGGTACGTCCTGGCCCTGGAACCGGTCCTGGACGGGTACCGGCGGGAGAACAAGCACTACGCCACCATCGCCGTCGGCTGCACCGGCGGCAAACACCGCTCGGTCGCGGTCGCCGTCGAACTCTCCCGGCGGCTGGCGCAATACCCGCGGGTCACCGTGACCACCACGCACCGGGACCTGGGCCGCGAATAATGGCGCTCCTGACCGGCCCGCTGCCCCTCGTCCCGCCCGCCAGCGCGGCGTTCGCCAGCCAGCAGGACAAGGGCCCCTCCGTGGTGGCGCTCGGCGGCGGACACGGCCTCTCCGCCTCACTGTCCGCCCTTCGCCTGCTCACCTCCGAACTCACCGCGATCGTCACCGTCGCGGACGACGGCGGGTCTTCCGGCCGGCTCCGTGAAGAGTACGGCGTCCTGCCGCCCGGGGACCTCCGCATGGCCCTGTCGGCACTGTGCGACGACACCGACTGGGGCCGCACCTGGCGCGACGTCATGCAGCACCGCTTCGCCCCGGGCAAGGGCCGCGGCGGGTCCCTGGACGAGCACGCCATGGGCAACCTCCTCATCGTCACCCTCTGGGAACTCCTGGGCGACACGGTCGCCGGCCTCAAATGGGCCGGCGCCCTGCTCGGCGCCCGCGGTGAAGTCCTGCCGATGTCCAGCATCCCGCTGACCATCGAAGGCCAGGTCCGGATCACGGCCCCCGACGGCACCACCGCACTGCAGACCCTGACGGGCCAGGCCAGGTGCGCCGTGGCCGGGTCCCTGGAGCACGTCCGGCTCCTGCCCGAGAACGCCCCGGCCTGCCTGGAGGCGCTGACTGCGATCGAGCTGGCCGACTGGGTCGTCCTGGGCCCGGGCTCCTGGTATACCTCCGTCCTGCCGCACCTGCTGCTCCCGGAAATGCGCGAGGCCCTCTGCAACACCGCCGCCCGGCGCTGCCTGACCATGAACCTCGCCACCGACACCAAGGAGACCGCCGGCATGAGCGCGGCAGACCACCTCCGGGTGCTGCGGGACTACGCGCCGGAGTTCACGGTCGACGTCGTGCTCGCCGATCCGGCATCGGTGCAGGACATGCCCGACTTTGAGCGGGCGGCCGGAATGCTCGGTGCCGAGGTGGTCTTGGGTAAAGTGGGGGCGTCTGGTCGCCGTCCGGTCCACGATCCGTTGCGGCTGGCGACGGCGTACCACGATATTTTCGGGAACAGTTAGGAAAGGTGCCATGGCACTGACAGCATCAGTCAAGGAAGAACTTTCCCGTCTGGATATTAAGAAGTCCTCGGTCCGCAAGGCCGAGGTATCGGCCATGCTCCGCTTCGCGGGCGGACTGCACATCATTTCCGGCCGGATCGTCATCGAGGCCGAGGTCGACCTCGCCTCCACCGCCCGGCGGCTGCGTGCAGCGATCGCGGAAGTCTACGGACACCAGAGCGAAATCATCGTTGTCTCCGGCGGCGGCCTGCGCCGCGGCAGCCGCTACGTGGTGCGCGTGGTCCGCGACGGCGAGGCCCTCGCCCGCCAGACCGGCCTCCTGGACGCCCGCGGCCGCCCGGTCCGGGGCCTGCCTTCCGTGGTGGTCAACGGGTCCGCGGCGGATGCCGAGGCCGTCTGGCGCGGCGCCTTCCTGGCCCACGGCTCCCTCACTGAGCCCGGCCGTTCCTCCGCGATGGAGGTTACCTGCCCCGGCCCCGAATCCGCCCTCGCCCTCGTCGGCGCCGCCCGCCGGCTCGGCATCCAGGCCAAAGCCCGCGAAGTCAGGGGAGTGGACCGCGTCGTGATCCGCGACGGCGACACGATCGCCGCGCTGCTGACCCGGATGGGGGCCCACGATGCGCTCATGGTCTGGGAGGAACGGCGCATGCGCAAGGAAGTCCGGGCCACCGCCAACCGGCTCGCGAACTTCGACGACGCCAACCTGCGCCGCTCCGCACAGGCCGCCGTCGCAGCCGGCGCCCGGGTGGACCGCGCCCTGGAAATCCTCGGCGACGACGTACCCGACCACCTCAAGTACGCCGGCGAACTGCGGGTGGCACACAAACAGGCCAGCCTGGACGAACTCGGCCGCCTGGCCGACCCCGTCATGACCAAAGATGCCATTGCCGGGCGGATCCGCCGGCTCCTTGCCATGGCAGACAAACGTGCCCAGGACCTCGGCATTCCGGGCACGGAGGCCAATGTGACGCCGGAAATGCTCGACGATTAGTCCGCCCCTAGAATCGACAGCGGAACCGCCAAAATCTTCCGGATGCCCAGCATCCGGATGCACAATCCGAGATTTACCAAACCGGACGTCCCGTCCACTACATTGGAGGATTTTGTGACCGAGTACGTACTGCCTGAGCTCGACTACGACTACGCCGCGCTGGAGCCGCACATCTCCGCGAAAATCATGGAGCTGCACCACAGCAAGCACCACGCGGCCTACGTGGCCGGCGCCAACAACGCCCTCGCCCAGCTGGCCGAAGCGCGTGAAAAGGGCGACTTCGCCAACATCAACCGCCTTTCCAAGGACCTCGCGTTCCACACCGGCGGCCACATCAACCACTCCGTCTTCTGGAAGAACCTCTCCCCGGACGGCGGCGACAAGCCCGAAGGCGAGCTCGCTGCGGCCATCGACGACGCCTTCGGCTCGTTTGACGCTTTCCGTGCCCAGTTCAGCGCTGCGGCGCTGGGCCTGCAGGGTTCCGGCTGGGGCTTCCTGGCCTACGAGCCCATCGGCGGCAACCTCGTCATCGAGCAGCTCTACGACCAGCAGGGCAACGTCGCGCTCGGCACCACGCCGCTGCTGATGCTCGACATGTGGGAACACGCCTTCTACCTGGACTACGTCAACGTCAAGGCTGACTACGTCAAGGCCTTCTGGAACATCGTGAACTGGGCCGACGTCGCCAAGCGCTTCGACGCCGCCCGCAAGAACGCGACGGGTCTCATCACGCTCTAGGTCACGCCGGTTCACGCGCTGGTTCACGGCCGTCGGCCGGGCACCACGTGTGACAGGGCCGACTCCTGTTTGTAACAAACCTCACATTACGGGCCGCGCGGCCCGAAATGTGGACGGACTGCCCCCGCAGTTGCGGGGGCAGTCCAAGTTAAACGTAAGATGGATCACGGAAGGCGGTTAGCCTTCAGCAACGTGGCTGGTCGTCCTCCGATCTGGTAATTATCTCTGCCCAATGGCGTGCGGGATCTGTTAGTTGGCTTGAACGCCTTCTCAACTAGTCGTGCTCGCAAGAGCACCAAGGAGACTGAAAACGTGACGACCCGTATTGGCATCAACGGCTTTGGCCGTATCGGCCGCAACTACTTCCGCGCCGCCCTCGCACAGGGCGCAGACCTCGAGATCGTTGCGGTCAACGACCTCACCAGCCCGGAAGCCCTCGCTCACCTCTTCAAGTACGACTCCGTGGGCGGACGCCTGGCGGAAACCATCGAGGTCAAGGACGGCAACATCGTCGTCGACGGCAAGACCGTGAAGGTCCTCGCCGAACGCGACCCCGCCAAGCTGCCCTGGGGCGAGCTCGGCGTCGATATCGTCATCGAGTCCACCGGCTTCTTCACCAAGGCCGCCGACGCGCAGAAGCACATCGACGCCGGGGCCAAGAAGGTCCTGATCTCCGCCCCCGCCTCCGGCGAGGACATCACGATCGTCATGGGCGTCAACGACGCCCTGTACGATAACGCTGCGCACCACATCATCTCCAACGCCTCCTGCACCACCAACTGCCTCGGCCCGCTGGCCAAGGTGGTCAACGACGCCTTCGGCATCGAGCGCGGCCTCATGACCACCGTCCACGCGTACACCGCCGACCAGAACCTGCAGGACGGCCCGCACAACGACCTCCGCCGCGCCCGCGCCGCCGCCATCAACATGGTCCCCACTTCCACGGGTGCGGCCAAGGCAATCGGCCTGGTCCTGCCGGAGCTCAAGGGCAAGCTCGACGGCTACGCGATCCGCGTCCCCGTCCCCACCGGCTCCGCCACGGACCTGACCGTCACCGTCTCCCGCGAAACCACCGTCGAGGAAGTCAACGCCGCCCTCAAGGCCGCCTCCGAGACCGACGCGCTCAAGGGCCTGCTGACCTACACCGACGAGCCGATCGTCTCCTCCGACATCGTCGGCGACCCGGCATCCTCGATCTTCGACTCCGGCCTGACCAAGGTGATCGGCAACCAGGTCAAGGTTGTGTCCTGGTATGACAACGAATGGGGCTACTCCAACCGCCTCGTGGACCTCACGGAGCTTGTCGCGTCCAAGCTGGGCTAGGGTAAGACACATGACATTCCACACCCTCAACGAACTGATCGCTGATGGTGTCCGCGGGCGGTACGTTCTGGTCAGAAGTGACCTGAACGTGCCGCTCGACGGCTCTACAGTGACTGACGACGGCCGCATCAAGGCCTCCCTGCCAGTGCTGGCGAAGCTCACGGACGCCGGTGCCCGCGTGCTGGTCACAGCACACCTGGGCCGCCCGAAGGGCGCCCCCGAGGACAAGTACTCGCTCAAGCCCGCCGCTGCGCGCCTGGCCGAGCTTGCCGGTTTCAAGGTCACCCTCGCCGCCGACACCGTCGGCGAGTCGGCCAGGGAACTCGCCGCCGCCCTGCAGGACGGCGAAGTGCTGATCCTGGAAAACGTGCGTTTCGACGCCCGGGAAACGTCCAAGGACGACGCCGAACGCGGCGCCTTCGCGGACGAGCTCGTCGCCCTCACCGGCGGCGACGGTGCCTTCGTGGATGACGCCTTCGGCGCCGTGCACCGCAAGCACGCCAGCGTGTACGACGTCGCCACCCGGCTGCCGTCGTACCAGGGCGACCTCGTCCGCACGGAGGTCGAGGTACTGCGCAAGCTCACTACCGACACCCAGCGGCCCTACGTGGTGGTCCTCGGCGGCTCCAAGGTCTCCGACAAGCTTGCCGTGATCGACAACCTGATCGGCAAGGCGGACACGATCCTGGTGGGCGGCGGCATGCTCTTCACCTTCCTCGCCGCCGCAGGCCACAAGGTAGCCGGCAGCCTCCTCGAAGAGGACCAGATCCCGGTGGTCCAGGAATACCTGAAGCGGGCCGCGGACGCCGGAACCGGGTTTATCGTGCCCACCGACGTCGTCGTGGCCAGCAAGTTCGCGGCCGACGCCGAACACGAGACCGTCGCCGCCGACGCCATTGAGTCGAGCAGCTTCGGCGCCCAGGGCATCGGCCTGGACATCGGACCGGACTCCGCAGCTGCCTTCGCGGACCGCATCAAGAGCGCCAAAACGGTGTTCTGGAACGGTCCCATGGGCGTGTTCGAATTCGCGGCCTTCGCCGGCGGCACCCGGGCCATCGCCCAGGCGCTGACCGAGACGGACGCGTTCACGGTGGTCGGCGGCGGGGACTCGGCGGCCGCGGTCCGGACCCTCGGCTTCGCCGATGACCAGTTCGGCCACATTTCCACCGGCGGCGGCGCCAGCCTGGAGTACCTTGAAGGCAAGGAACTCCCGGGCCTGAGCGTACTGGACCGCTAGCAGCACCGGCCGCCACCAGCCCGGCCGCGCCCGCACGGCCGCCAGGCAAACCAGCTGGCAGGGCGCCCCTCCGCAAGGAAGCGGGCACCCTGCCGGCTGCTCATACGACAAGAACTCTTGGAGACCACGTGACCACGTCAACCAACGGAAAATTCGACCGTAAGCCCTTCATCGCCGGCAACTGGAAGATGAACATGGACCACGTCCAGGGCATCACCCTCCTGCAGAAGCTGGCCTGGACCCTGTCCGACGCCAAGCACGACTACAGCCGGGTCGAGGTTGCCGTCTTCCCGCCGTTCACGGATCTCCGCGGCGTCCAGACCCTCGTCCAGGGCGACGAGCTCGAGGTCGTCTACGGCGGCCAGGACCTGTCCCAGTTCGACTCCGGCGCCTACACCGGTGACATCTCCGGTCAGTTCCTCGCCAAGCTGGGCTGCGGCTACGTGCTGGTGGGCCACAGCGAACGCCGCACCATACACAACGAGTCCGACGAAACCCTGAACGCCAAGACCAAGGCCGCCTTCCGGCATGGCATCACCCCGGTGCTCTGCGTCGGCGAAGGCCTCGAGATCCGGCAGGCCGGCACCCACGTGGACCACACCCTGGCCCAGCTGCGCGCCGGCGTCGAAGGCCTCACCCCCGAGCAGGCCGCCGAACTTGTCGTCGCCTACGAACCCGTCTGGGCCATCGGCACCGGCGAGGTCGCCGGACCGGAGGACGCACAGGAAATGTGCGCCGCGATCCGCGCCGAACTGACCGCCCTGTTCGGCGCCGACACGGCCGCCAAGACCCGGCTGCTCTACGGCGGCTCGGTGAAGGCGAACAACGCTGCCGCGATCCTTAAAGAGCGCGACGTCGACGGCCTGCTGGTCGGCGGTGCCAGCCTGGACGCGGCCGAGTTTGCTAATATTGTCAGGTTCGAGAGTCACCTGGTGACGGATTAGTCCGGACGCAGCTGTGGCCCCCGCAATCCAACACTTCTGAAAGGCCGTCGTGGACGTTCTTCATGTCATTCTGCAGGTCCTCCTGGGCATCACCAGCCTCCTGCTGACGTTGCTTATCCTGCTCCACAAGGGACGCGGAGGCGGCCTGTCCGACATGTTCGGCGGCGGCATGAGTTCCGGGCTGAGCTCCTCCGGCGTCGCGGAGCGGAACCTGAACCGCTTCACAATCGTCCTCGGCATCACGTGGGGCGTTGTGATCATTGCCCTCGGCCTGCTTATGCGGTTCAGTACCGGCGCCGACTCCTAGCGCCTTTCAGCTAATTCCATATTGGGCCTTGCGGCCCTGCCTGCATCGGGAACTCTCGAACTACACTGTGGCTGGCAAGCACCATTCCGCCAGCTGAGTAGCCAGGAGTTCCCGATGCTGCATTCTGCTTCCGGATTCAAGGGAATCCGTGTGGGCGCTACCGAGGGGGCATCTCCCCGCCACGAGCCAATGAACGGGGCTGGCGTACGCCAGCCCCGTATTCGTGTCTGTTACCGGTGCGCCAAAGGCCATGAAACCGCGCTCGTGTTCGCACAGCTGCCCGAGGAACAGATCCCGGGAGTCTGGGACTGCCGGCGCTGCGGCGGGACCGCCACCCGCGATGAAACGAAGTTCGCCCTGGAAGACGCGCCGGCGGAGGGGTTCAAGACCCATCTGGAATACGTTAAAGAACGACGCTCCAGCCAGGACGCCGAAGACGTCCTGGCTGGAGCGCTGGAACGGCTACGCGCCGGCCGGGCCCTTCCGGACGAGCTGCTCCGGGACCCGTGAGGCCGCGTTCTCGTCGATGAGCCAGAGCGTCTCCTGCCGGCCCCGCGGTCCGGCCGCGGGAACCTGGACGGGATTGGCGCCGGCCAGGGCCAGTCCCACGGCACCGGCCTTGTCCTCGCCTGCCACCACCATCCACACTTCGGCTGCCGTGTTGATGGCGGGCAGGGTCAGTGAGACCCGGGCCGGTGGCGGCTTGGGGGAGTTCTGGACTCCCACCACCGTAAGGTCCTTCTCCCTGATGCCCGCCTGCTCCGGGAAAAGCGATGCGACGTGGGCGTCGGGGCCGACACCGAGGAGGACGATGTCCAGGCGGGGCAGGCGGCCCGGCTGCTCGGGCCGGTCATCGGACATGTCCGCGGCGTGCTCGGCGGCGGCAGCCTCGGCGAGCCTGCGCGCATAGTCCGCCGCGGCGTCATCTGGAGTGTCGAAGTCGTCCGTGGACCCCGGCATATGGACGCGTGCCGGATCAACGGGGACGCGGGACAGAAGCGCCTCCTGGGCCTGGCGGACGTTGCGCTCGGCATGGTCCTCCGGAAGGAACCGCTCGTCACCCCACCAGAAGTTCACCTTGGACCAGTCGACGGCCTTCGCCGCCGGTGATTCGGCCACGGCCTTGAGCGAACCAATCCCCATCGTGCCCCCGGTAAGCACCACCGTGGCCTCGCCATGCCGGTCCTGGATGTCGACGAGCTTGGTGATCAGCCGGGCGGCGATCGCAGCCATCAGGACGGTCGAGTCAGGATGGATACTTACTCTCGGATCAGCGCTCACTGGGACGGACACTCCTTAGATTGGTACGTGGCAGTCCCATAGTAATCACTTCACCGAACACTTCGTCGGGATCCAGCCGGCGCAGTTCCTCCGCCAGGCAGTCCTTCAGGCTGCGGCGCGGCAGGGAAATCCGCTGCGCCGGCTGACCGGGTTGCGTCAGTTCCGCGATGGTCAGCCCCGGCCGGAAAAGCTGGATGTCGCCGCCGGTCCGGGTCAGCCGGACCCGCCGGATCCCGGTGCCGGCGGGATCCGCGACAATCGTCACGGGCACGTCCAGCGCAAGGGTCAGCCAGGCCGCGAGCAGCAGCGTGCTGGGGGAGTCCGACGCGCCTTCGACCGCGACGGCTGTGACCGGCGAGTCGTCCACCTGGTCCAGGACAGCGGCCAGCTGGATCCGCCAGTTGGTCAGACGGGTCCAGGCAAGGTCCGTGTCGCCGGCCTTGTAGGTGCGGCGGATGTTCTCCAGCGCCGCGACCGGGTCCGCCTCGTTGGCCGAGTCGGTGATCCGGCGGTGCGCGATCGCCCCGATGGAGGTCTGGCACGCGTTCCTGGGTGCTCCGTGCGGCCACCAGGCCACGATCGGCGCGTCCGGGAGCAGCAGGGCCGCGACCAGGGATTCGCTTTCCTCGGCGAGTTCACCGTACCCGCGCAGCAGGATGACCTCGGACGCGCCGGCGTCGCCGCCGACCCGGATCTGGGCGTCCAGCCGGGTCGGGGCCTCGGCCCCGGCGTCGGCGAGGACGATGATCCGGCACGGGTGTTCCCGGCTGGCCTCGTTGGCGGCTTCGATGGCCTCCTCCTCAAGCCCGGAGCGGGTCACGACCACGAGGGTCAGCACACGGCCCAGGGCGATCACGCCGCCCTGCTCGCGCAGCGCCATGATCTTCTTGGAAATTTTCGAGGTGGTGGTGTCGGGAAGATCTACGATCATGGCCTTCTCCAGGTTCGTCCGTCGCGGGCAAGGAGCTCGTCGGCTGAGGCGGGGCCCCAGCTGCCGGGCGCGTAAGGCTCGGGCTGTTCGTCCAGGGACGCCCAGTAGTCCTCGAACGGGTCCAGGATCTTCCAGGACAGCTCGACTTCCTCGTGCCGGGGGAACAGCGGCGGCTCGCCGAGCAGCACATCGAGGATGAGCCGCTCATACGCTTCCGGGCTGGATTCGGTGAAGGAGTGGCCGTAGCCGAAGTCCATGGTGACGTCGCGGACCTCCATCTGGGTGCCCGGGACCTTGGACCCGAACCGGATGGTGGCGCCCTCGTCCGGCTGGACCCGGATCACGACGGCGTTCTGGCCGAAGTCGTCCTCGCCGTGGTCGGTGAACAGCAGGTTGGGGGCGCGTTTGAACACGACGGCGATCTCCGTCACGCGGCGGCCCAGCCGCTTGCCGGCGCGCAGGTAGAACGGCACGCCGGACCAGCGGCGGGTGTTGATGTCCACCCGGATTGCGGCATACGTCTCGGTCTTGGAATCCGCAGGGATGCCTTCTTCCTCCAGGTAGCCCTGGACCTGCTCGCCGCCCTGCCAGCCGCCTGTGAACTGGCCGCGCGCCGAGTGCGCGGACAGGTCCGCGGGGAGCTTGACCGCGGAGAGGACCTTCTCCTTTTCCGCGCGCAGGTCATCGGCGTTGAAGGAGACCGGCTCCTCCATGGCGGTCAGCGCCAGGAGCTGGAGCAGGTGGTTCTGGATGACGTCGCGGGCCGCGCCCACGCCGTCGTAATACCCTGCCCGGCCGCCGGTGCCGATGTCCTCGGCCATGGTGATCTGGACGTGGTCCACGTAGTTGGCGTTCCAGAGCGGCTCGAAGAGCTGGTTGGCGAAGCGCAGCGCCAGGATGTTCTGAACCGTCTCCTTGCCGAGGTAGTGGTCGATCCGGAAGACGGAGTCCGGCGGGAACACCGATTCGACGATGTCGTTGAGCTGCCGGGCCGATTCGAGGTCGTGCCCGAACGGCTTTTCGATCACGACGCGCCGCCATTTGTCGCCCTCGGCCTGGGCCAGGCCGTGCTTGGACAGCTGGCGGCAGACCTGTTCGAACGCCTTCGGCGGGATCGAGAGGTAGAACGCGTGGTTTCCGCGCGTCCCGCGTTGCTCGTCGAGCTCATCGATCGTGGCGGAGAGCCGCTTGAACGCCTCGTCGTCGTCGAATTCGCCCTGCACGAAGCGGATGCCCTCGGAGAGCTGCTTCCAGACGGTCTCGTCAAACGGGGTCCGGGCGTACGCCTTAACGGACTCCTTGACCTCCGCGGCGAAGTCCTCGTTCTCCCACTGCCGCCGGGCAAAGCCCACCAGGGCGAAGCTCGGCGGCAGCAGTCCGCGGTTGGCGAGGTCGTACACGGCCGGCATGAGCTTTTTGCGGGCAAGGTCACCCGTCACGCCGAACAGGACCAGTGATGACGGTCCGGCAATGCGGTTCAGGCGGCGGTCACGGGGGTCGCGGAGCGGGTTGCGCCCCCGGCCGGCCGTGCTCCTGCCGCCGTTGTAGGTTTCTGGCATGGTTGCGTAAGTGCCTTAGCTCTCAGTGGACGGTGCTGCCTGGCCGGCAAGCGAAGCAATGAGCTCCTGCAGCTGCCGGACACCCGCGGCGCGGTCAGTCAGGTGCAGCCGGAGGACCGGGCGGCCGTGCTCGGACAGGACCTGGGCGTCACCTGCGGCCTGCGCCGAGATCAGTTCGCCGAACGTGAACGGCCGGCCCGGGATGGCGAGGTCCGTGGCGGACGCTGCCGTGACCTGCAGGAAGACCCCGATCGCGGGTCCGCCTTTGTGGAACTGGCCTGTGGAGTGCAGGAAGCGCGGACCCCAGCCGAACGTCACCGGGCGCCGGCTGACGGCCGCCAGCTGGTCGCGGACGCGCTCCAGTTCGGCGTATGCGAGCCGGTCGAAATAGGCCTGGACGCTGAGGTAGCCGTCGGAGCCGAGCTCCGCCAGCAACGCCTTGACGGCGTCGGCAGCGGTGGCGGCCCCGCCGAGCCATGCGCCGCCACGGACCTCGATGGCGCCGTCGGTGAAGTTGGCCGGTGTCGGCTCGGGCTGGGCGTCCAGCAGGCCGCGTGCGGCGACCTTGGCGGCCTCGACGTCGGGCTGGTCAAACGGGTTGATGCCCAGCAGCCGGCCGGCGACCGCCGTGGCGAACTCCCAGACCATCATCTGGGTCGCGAGCCCTCCCGCGATCGCGACCTCGTTCGCGCCGAGCTGCACGTCGTCGGCGTCGGCCGAGACGAGCCGGACCACGAGGACATCGGGGGCGTCGAGGGTGGTTTCGGGGGAGGTGGGACCGGCCACGACCGGCAGCACACCGGTGCCCAGCTTGCCCGTGGATTCCGCGATGAGCTGCTCGGCCCAGTCGGCGAAGCCGACAATCCCGGAACCGTCTTCCGCGATGACGATCTTGTTCCGCAGCGGGGTGGTGCCGCCCAGGGCCGCACCCAGGGCGAGGCCGATGTTCTCCTCGGAGTCATCGTTGAGGATTTCGGCTGCCTCTTCCGCCTCATCCAGGAAGGCCTGGATGTCGACGCCGGCCAGGCCGCAGGGGACCAGTCCGAAGGCGGTCAGCGCGGAGAACCGGCCGCCGACGTTGGGGTCGGCATTGAAGACGGCGCGGTAGCCGGCCTCCCGCGACGCCTTGTCCAGCGGCGAGCCCGGGTCGGTGACGATGATGATGCGGCTCTTGGCGTCGATGCCGGCATCCGTGAATGCCTGTTCGAAAATCCGGCGCTGGGAATCGGTCTCCACGGTGGATCCGGACTTGGACGACACCACAATGGCGGTTTCGGCGAGCCGGTCAGCCAGGGCGGCGCTGACCTGTTCGGGGTCAGTGCTGTCCAGTACAGTCAGCTCGACGCCGGCGGTGCCCGCGATGACTTCAGGCGCCAGTGAGGAGCCGCCCATGCCGCACAGGACGATGCGGGTGACACCCTCGGCCCTCAGCGCGTCGCGGAGCTCAAGGATGTCGCCGACCAGCGGCTGGGAAACGGTGGCCGCCTCGACCCAGCCCAGCCGGATGGCCGATTCGGCCTCGGCGTCGGCACCCCAGAGGGTGTTGTCTTTCGCGAAGATCCGGGTGGCAACGCGGTCTTCCAGCAGTGCGGGAAGGTGCTGCTCGTGGGCCTGGCGGGCTGCGCCGGCGGCGTCGTAGCTGAGTGTGCTCATAGTGGGTTAGGAAGCCTTCCGTGCAGAGGCGAGGGCGCCTTCGACGTCGCCGAGGAGTTCTTTCCAGCTGGCCACGAACTTGTCCAGGCCTTCGGATTCGAGCAGGGCGACGACGTCGTTGTAGGAGATCCCGAGGGCGTCGAGGGCGTTCAGGGTCGCGTTGGCGTCGTCGTAGCCGCGGGTGACGGTGTCACCGGTGACGGTGCCGTGGTCGAACGTGGCGTCGAGGGTCTTCTCCGGCATGGTGTTGACCACGCCGGGGGCGACGAGCTCGGTGACGTAGAGGGTGTCCGGGTAGGCCGGGTCCTTCACGCCGGTGGAGGCCCACAGCGGGCGCTGCGGCAGGGCTCCGGCGTCGGCCAGCAGGGCCCAGCGTTCGGTGGCGAAGAGCTCTTCGTAGACCTGGTAGGCAAGGCGGGCGTTGGCCAGGCCGGCCTTGCCCTTCAGGGCCTTGGCCTCGTCGGTGCCGATCGCGTCGAGGCGCTTGTCGATCTCGGCGTCGACGCGGGAGACGAAGAAGGACGCGACCGAGTGGATCTTGGAGAGGTCGTGGCCGTTGTCCTTGGCCTGCTCGAGGCCGGACTGGAACGCGTTGATCACGGCGCGGTAGCGCTCGAGGGAGAAGATCAGGGTCACGTTGACGCTGATGCCCTCTGCCAGGGTGGCCGTGATGGCTTCAAGGCCTTCGAGGGTGGCGGGGATCTTGATCAGGACGTTGTCCTTGTTGACCTTCTTGTACAGGTGCTTGGCTTCGGCGATGGTGCCGGCGGTGTCCCAGGCCAGGCGGGGGTCCACCTCGATGGAGACGCGGCCGTCCACCCCCTTGGTCGCGGCCGCGATCGGGGCGAAGAGGTCGCAGGCGTCGGCGACGTCGGTGGTGGTGATTTCGAAGACGGTCTCCTCGACGGTGGCGCCGGCCGCGGCCTGGGCTGCGATGACGGCGTCGTAGTCGTGGCCGGCGGTGATGGCCGCGTGGAAGATCGACGGGTTGGTGGTGACACCGACAACGTTCTTCTCTTCGATGAGCTTGGCCAGGGTGCCGGTCTGCAGGCGGCCGCGGGAGAGGTCGTCGAGCCAGATCGAAACGCCGGCGTCGGAGAGCTGCTGGGTGGGGGTAGTCATGTCATAACTCCTGGAAATGAGGGGTTCCGGGGGCACGAGGCCCCCGGAACCGGGGTGTGGGTCAGTTGGTGACGGCGGCGAGGGAGTCCTTCGCGGCGGCGGTGACGGCTTCGGCGGTGATGCCGAATTCCTGGAAGAGGCGCTTGTAGTCCGCGGACGCGCCGAAGTGTTCCAGGGAGATGGTGCGGCCGTGGTCGCCGACGAACTCGCGCCAGCCCAGGGCGAGGCCTGCCTCGACCGAGACGCGGGCCTTCACGTAGGAGGGGAGGACGGACTCGCGGTAGGCCTCGTCCTGCTTGGTGAACCATTCCACGCACGGCATGGACACGACCCGGGTGGGGATGCCTTCGGCCTGCAGGGCCTCCCGTGCCGCGACGGCGAGCTGGACTTCGGAGCCGGTGCCGATCAGGATGACCTGCGCGTCCACGGTCGCCCCGTCGCGGGAGGCTTCGGCCAGGACGTAGCCGCCGCGTGCGA